>NZ_JFAO01000030.1:0-55406 GCF_006408945.1 Bifidobacterium sp. UTBIF-78 | reverse complement strand
AAAACAAACGGACGGTACCGGTGATTCCCGCCATTCGTTCGTTGACGTATCGGATCAGCCCTTCCGCGTCCGTGATGGAGGAATAGGTTCCTGATTCGAAATTGATGTGGAGCATGGATTGCTTTGGAACACCCTCGGCGCGCATCCGCAGTCCGATGAGCTTCAACAGTGTTGATTTGCCGGAACGCCGGGCTCCTACAAGCACCTTGATGATGTTCTTCCCAATGAAAGGCTGTATCTGATGCATATACGTAGGGCGTTCAATCATGATGGCTTCTTCCTTTGCCGAAGTAAAACCAACTACATCGTAGTTTTCTTGGATAATATGCCTAGAAATCGATTATAATCGATTCTTCTGCCCATTTTGCTGATTCTCGCGATTGCATACGGGTGATTGGGATGATGCAAAGTCGAGTCGAGTCATGTCACGGGTGTCACGAAGGCCATGCGGTCGCATTCCCCGAAAGCCGACGGCTCGATACCAGCAGCGCTGAAAATCGACGGCATGGTCATATGATGCTTCATAGCCACACAAACGTCGTGCGGGCCAATCGTCTACGGAGGAGAGCACATGACACCGATTGAACTGTCCACTCGCCGCAGGGTGACCGGACTGACCTCGGACGAGTTCGCCCGACTGTTCGTAACGATCGAGCGAAAGGTGGATGGCGAGAACGTCCACTGGGATGCCGCGGACGTCGAATCATGGGAGATCGTCGGGCCTCCACCCACCGCCGACCAGCATCTCATCGATACGTTGGGCGCCGCGCAGGAATTCGTCGCGACACTGGCCAATCAGCTGTATCGCGCCGCGATGCCGGCCTCCGAGGGCGACACACTCACCGCGTACGGCGACAACCTGACCTTCTGGGCCGAGCATCCCGACTTCGGTGGCATGCCATATGCGCTGTGGAATTTTGCCGCGTTGCAGGCGGCCGAATGGATTCGCAAGGAGACCGGCATCATCTGCGAGCTGGACGCCCGCCGGCCGCTGGTGTGACCGACGAAGGCCCGATGACGGGCCGGCGAGTGCCTGTCAAGCCATACCGGGGTACGGCGGCAATAGTCGCCATTGCGGCAGCATGAGCATGATCCGACATCGGTGAGCGCGGTACGATACGCCGATTCGGCTCATTTCGGACTGTCGTACCGCATTGCTGTGGCACGACAGTTCACGCAATCGTTTTCATTCAGCGTCGTGGCAACATGGCGGAATCACAAACCGCGGAAACAAGCCATTCTGTTCCGGTCCGGCAAATTGGTCTCTGACACCGCCGCGGTACGACATGCGAAAAACAGCCGATTTCGCGTATAGTACCGCACCGGGTTGTACACAATATGGCGAGAACGCTGTTTTCGGGCTATCGTACCGCAATGTCGCCCGGCTCGACGCCTGGTACCGCCAAAGGTGCCAAGCCGGCAACGAACAATCATAGTTCGACCTGACTCCAGTGCTCAGGCAACGGGATGGTCCTGGTCGCGGTGACGCAGGCGAGCACGAGGCCCGCAGCCGAGCACACGACGACCAACATCATGACCGCGCGGAATCCGAACCCGGGAGCCTGCAGCAGCCCTCCGACGAGCGCCGGGGCGATCGCGCCGGGCACACCGACCGTCGTCTCGAACACGGTGGAGACGCGTCCCTGCATGTCGTCCGGCGTGCGCCCGTAGATGAACCCGAGTTCGCCGGCGTTTAGCGCGGGGAACAGCAGGGCCGGCGCGGCCAGGCATACGACGATCACGGCGTAGGAGTCGGTGAACAGCAGCGGGATCATCGCAGCCGTCAGCACGGCGAACGTGAGCATGATGATCCCGCCGGTGGGGACGTGGTCGACCAGCCATCCGGCGGCCAGCGACCCGGCGAACGCGGCGATACCGGTCACCGTGCCGACCAGTCCGATGAGCGCTGCGTCGGTGCCGCGCGCGGCGAGCATAATCTGCACGCCGACGATGCTCCCCACGCAAGCGACGTTGATGATCGCGCCCTGCACGATGGCCGCGAGAATCACACGCCGGGTCAGCGTCCAACACCAACCCTCAATGAACTGCGTAAGAAACGACGGATTGTCGCCGGATGTGGCCGTCACCGTGGGCGTCGCCGGCGACGTTGCCACGGCATCGGCGGCCTCGACTCCATCCGCACCGATACGCTTCGGCAGTCGCAACGCCGTGGCCGCGGCAATGCCGTACAGGATGGTGGAGACGAGGAACGGGAGCCATCCGGCGAGCCGGTACAGCAACCCGCCAATCACTCCGCCGGACAGTTCGACGCAGGATTCGCGCGCCTCACGAATGGCCTGCGCCTTGGCGAACCGTTCCATCGGCACGATCGATTTGAGCATCGCGTCATTGGATGGTCCCAGCAGTCCGTTCATAACGGCGAACAGGACGACCAACACGGCGAATGCGAGCGTGGTCATCGTGCCGGATGCGAGCATGCCGGTCGCGACGACGGACAGCGCCAGTCCAATCAGGCCGAGGGCGATCATGAGACGGCGCCGGTCATGCCGGTCTGCGATCGCGCCGCCGAACGACATCAGGACCAGCCCAATCGCCGATTCCGCGGTGACGAGCAGACCCGCCACGAACGGCGAGCCGGAGAGCGCAAGGCCGACCAGCGGTATGGAGAACGTGCGCAGGCTGACCGCGCACACGTCGGCGGTGTCGGCCGCGAACCAGTCGCGATAGGCGCGGCTGTGCCACAGCGAGCGGGATGTCGGCGGGACGGCCGTGCCTGAGCGATCGTGGCCTGACGCCGGATTCGGCGGGACAGTCAGGACCGGGGAGGGCGAGGGATGCGGAAGCTGTGAAGACCGCGGGGACGAGGAAGAATTATCGGCGTTCATGGTGACTCGTTTCGTGTGTCAGCCCCGAACGAAACACGGCGAGCGAGCGCGAGAAAACGTGAAGAGTCTGCGACGCGGATTCGTATGGATGTTCGGGGCGATGTCTGAAATATTCGCATAACGGCATGTCGCGGCTGCAATCTGTGCGGCCACGATGCATGAGGAACGGATGGGGCGGTGAGCCGGTCCGAACCGTATTAGTCGTATGCGAACGATTCCAGAACGAGGTACATGAGCGATCCTTTGCAACGGTCGGGCATGGCAGGCGCGTCGGTGCACCAGCATGCGGCGTCGGAGCAGGGATGACGGCTCCATGCGCCGCCACCTGTTTCGGTATCCACTGTATACGGTCGGGCGGCGAGGCATGCCCAACGGCGATGATCCCGACCCCCGACCCACGTCGTACGCATGCTTCCCGGCGGGAATCCCATCGGAGCGCGCGCAACGCACACCCGGCTGCGCACATCCGGCCGCAAGCGTCTGCCCCGTCGGCCGGGGGAGACGCCGGAATGTCGGAACAGCGGAACGGCCGCCGCCTATTCGCCGATGATCGAGTTGACGATGCCGGAGACGATGGCCATGATGAGCGAGCCGAGCACCGCCCACCAGAACCCGTGGATGATGACGCCCACGTCGAACAGGGAGAGGGCCAGCCATGAGGCGAGTTCCATGAACATCCAGTTGAGCACCAACGCGAACAAGCCCAACGTCAGCACGGAGATGGGCAGGGCGAGCATGTGGATCACCGGTTTGATGGATGCGTTGATCAGCGCCATGAACAGGGAGAACGCGGCGATGCCGAGAATCGGCGGCTCGCCCACCGCCTCCATGCCGGGCAGCACGGCGACCATGACGCCCGCCGCAACGGTCAGCACCAGCCAATGGGAAATGAATTGCTTCATGCTTTCGATTCTTCCAGTTCAAATGTCAGCGGAATGTGATGATGCCGCACACCGACGGGCGACGCCGTACAATGCGGAGGGTGACCGTTCGCGGGCCCGGTTGCGGGACAGGCGAGATAGCGGAGCGGAGTAAGGGAATCCGCCGGAATCCGCCGGAGAATCCAAGGAAGACGACTTCAGGGGAGTAGGGATCGGAACAATGACAGGAACAACGACGACAACGATAACGACGGAAACGACCGCGGCTACTATGACAACGACGGGCCTGCTCATCGGCTCGCACCTGTCCACGGCCGGCGGATGGGACGCGCTGATCAAACGCTCGCACGAGGAAGGCGGGTCTGCGTTCGCGTTCTTCCCGCGCTCCCCGTACGGCAAGCGGTCGAAGGCATTGGACCCGGCGAGGGCGGGGGAGTTCGGCGCGCGGCTGAAGGCCGAGCACTACGGGCCGCTGGTCGTCCATGCGCCCTACGTCTACAATCTCGCCAGCAAAGAGGAGACCAAGCGCGCGTTCGCCATCGAGGCGCTGGCTGAGGACATCGAACTGCTGACGCCGATTCGCGAGACGGGGCAGGAGACGTACATCAACATCCATCCCGGCGCGCACGTGGGCCAAGGCGCCGAGACGGGATGCCATCTGATCAGTGAGGGATTGAACCGCGTGCTCGAGCGGGCGAGCGGCATCATGGTGCTGCTGGAGACGATGGCGGGCAAAGGCACCGAGTGCGGACAAAGCTTCGAGGAACTCGCCGCAATCATCGACGGCGTCGAGGACAAGGAGCATATCGGCGTCACGTTCGACACCTGTCATGTGCTGGATGCCGGCTACGATCTGGTCAACGACTACGACGGCGTCAAGCGCCGGCTGGACGACATCATCGGGCTCGACAGGGTCAAGGCCATCCATGTGAACGACTCCCAGTTCGGGCTCGGCTCGCACAAGGACCGCCACGCCAACATCGGCGAGGGGCAGCTCGGTATCCCGTTCTTCACGCAGCTTGTTAACGACCCCGACATGGCACGTCTGCCGATGATCCTCGAAACCAAGGAGGTCACGCCCGACACACATCGCGAGGAGATCGCGCTGCTGCGCTCACTGGTGGCGTAGTGTGAGGCCTGAAGCGATGGGATTGTCATGCCTGCACCGCATCCGCTAACGTGATACGCCGGTTAAAGGTGCTGTGCGGCCCAGACGATGAGGCGCACACGGTTGGTCTGGCCGGTTTTTCTCAGGATATTGCCGACGTGGGTTTTGACAGTGGATACGCTGATGCCGAGGTGTGCGGCGATCTGCTCGTTGGAGTCGCCTTGGACGATACGGACGAGGATGTCCCGTTCCCGGCTGGTGAAATCGGGAAGACCATTGTTCCTACCATGCGGTGTTTTGCCGCTGTTTGCAGATCCTGCCGCCGATGCTGATACCGACACCGCCGGCGTTCGGACGGAACCGGTGGCGAGTCTTTGGCTGAGACGGCTCATGGTGGAGGAGTCCATGACGGTGTTGCCTGAGACTGCATCGCGTACAGCAGCAAGGAGTTGCTCGACGTTGCTGGTTTTGAGCAGGAACCCGCTAGCTCCCGCGCCGATCATGCCGATGGCGTAAACGTCGGTGTCGTAGGATGTCAGACCGATGATGCGTGTTTCGGGCAGATCGCCGGTAATGATGCGCGTGGCTTGGATGCCGTCAAGTCCGGGCATGCGCACATCCATGAGTATCACATCCGGCTTGATCCGTCTTGCTGTGCGTATCGCGCTTGCCCCGTCCATGGCCACTGCGGTGACGGTCATGTCAGGTTGCGTATCGATGATGCGAGTAAAACCATCAAGGACTAACGGCTGATTGTCGACCAGCATCACACGAATGGGTTGCGTCTCATATGCGTTCTCCGTCATTGCGGATCTCCTCGCCGGTAACCATCAGCCGTCTCGCCCTTTGCCACGACGGTCGATTCCTGCCCATGAGGCAGCGGCCAGACTGCATCGACCAAACACAACCCTTCCACCATGCTGACACTGGCATGGCCTCTGTATTGTTCGGCTCTCCACCTGATGCCATCCAAACCGTGCCCACGTCGTTGGCGCTCGGCAGCATCGGCGTGGGGAAGAAACGCATACGGATTTTCACAGTGCAAAGAAATATCATCGCCGGTGATGGTCAGGGACAAGTCGACACAGCGGGGTTGCGCGTAACGCAACGCGTTGGTCAGGCATTCCTCGACCACCCGGTATACGGCGTGGGATAATCCCGTTGGCAGATTCGTCGGTTTTTCGTCCTCATGATGCAGGTCGATGATCAGCCCTTGTTTCCGATATTCGGCGATAAGCTCATTGAACTGGTCAAGCGTGGGTTCAGGATGACGGTCTTCCCATACATTGTCGGATAGCAGTGCCCGCAGATCGGTGACTGCCTCGCGCGATGCCCGGGCGATGTCCGTGAACACCGTACGCGATGCCGGGTCAGCGGTAGCCGTCCTGCCACTTTCGGCCTGGACGGTGATGCCGGTGAGCGTATGGGCAAGGATGTCGTGCATCTCATGGCTGATGCGCATGCGTTCCTCCAATACGGCAAGTCGTGCACACATGGCGCTATCGCGTTCGGCCATGATCCGACGTGCCTCTTCCGCTTCAAGGCGCATATCCTTGATGCGGTTGAAACGGCCCGCCTGCCATGCAGTCAGCATCAGACTGCCTGCAAGCAACCCTGCCACAATCATTATCCAATCCGAGGAGCGAATGATCGCCAGGTGCAGTCCGAACGCGATAACGGGCAGCAGGCATGATGTCAGACCAATCATGCGGCAATGCTTCACCCGGCTTGCCCCACACAGGAACACGGCGATCACGGCAACGAGCTGGCCGATCAACGTGAACGAGCCGTAGACAGTCGTGTATATGGTGGGAACCACAGGAGCCAGAACAGCGAATACGACGGGCCGACGGCGCACGGACACGATGGAGACGGCGGAAACGGCCACCCACATCCAATCATCCATGCCTGCCGCACCGAACAGCATGCACGACAGTACGCCGAGCAAGGCGATTACATCCTCCGCACGAACCTTCACATCAGCGACGATACCCGTGCCAGTCGGCCAATGGCATGATTCGCAATGATGGTTTCCGTTCTCTCATTTCACGGGATCTCATACCTAAGTACCAAGTCGTTCACGCTTTGGTGCCGGACGGATGCCGAGTAATCCGTCCGGACGATATTCCACACGATTCCGTTCCCGTAGGCTGATCGTGTGAACGGATGATTCAGCACATCGGCAATCGAATCATCCGCGGAAGAAGGGAAGGCGCTGGTATGACAGGCGGATCGGCAACGGCAGATAGCGTCATGGGTGCGCATCCGGCGGCGATTGAGGCGCTTGATGTGTGCAAGACGTATGGTTCGGGGCGTCGGAGACGGTTGCGGTGGCGGGGATCACGGCGAGGTTCGAGAGGGGACGGTTCACGGCGATCGTGGGCCCGTCCGGTTCGGGCAAGACCACGCTGTTGCATCTGCTTGCGGGGTTGGATGCGCCGACTTCGGGGCGGGTGGTGATCGATGGCACGGATATCTCCGCTTTGTCGGATGATGCGTTGTCCGATCTGCGTCGTGACCGGATCGGGTTCATTTTCCAGGATTTCAATCTGCTGCCGTACCTGACGGCGGAGCAGAACATCGAGCTTCCGTTCACGTTGCGCGGCAAGCGGCCCGACCGAAACAAGGTACGTGAGATCGCGCGTGAGCTGGGCATCGAGAACCGTCTCGATCACAAGCCGCAGGAGATGAGCGGCGGCCAGCGGCAGCGTGTGGCGGTGGCCCGCGCGCTGGCCGGGGATCCCGCGGTGGTGTTCGCGGACGAGCCGACCGGCGCGTTGGATGTGAGGTCGTCGCGTCAGCTGCTGGCGATATTGCGGGATATGGCGTCTCGGCGCGGGCAGACGATCGTGATGGTCACGCATGATCCGAATGCGGCCGCGTATGCGGATAGGGCGCTTGTGGTGCGTGACGGGCTGATCGCCGCGGATATCGCGCATCCGTCCGCGACGGACGTGGTGCGCGTGCTCGAGCAGGGCGCCGGGCTTGCGGCGGGCGCGGCCGGGGAGCCGTCCGATCCGGCGGAAGCGGGTGCGCGATGATCCGGGTGGCGTGGGCGCAGATCAGGCATTCCCCGTCCCGTCTGCTCGCCGTCCTGTTGGCGGTGGTTCTGTCGGCGGCGATGCTGGCGGGCACGGTCGTGTTCCAGGGCACGTCCACCGCGAGCATGGCCACCGTCACGGCCGCGCCGTTGAAGCCCGTGGATGTCGTCATCGATCCCGGCGACGCCGATGCGGGATCGTTGAAGCCCTCGTGGGCCGAGGACGTGCTCGCCAAGGCGGACATGGGCGGCATGGTGAGGGCGACGGCACCGTATTACGCGGCCACGGTCACCATGTACGGTGCCGGCGCGCGCGGCACGGCGAACGTGTATTCCGTGTCCCGTGATCCGTCCCTGCGCTGGTTCGGTCTGGAGTCAGGCGATTGGCCGGACAACGCCGGTCAGATCGTCGTCTCCCGTGATACGGCCGATGGTCTCGGCGTGCGGGTCGGTGGCAGGGTCACGTTGAAATCGTCCGACGGGACGAAACGCGTGGTGACGGTCAGCGGCATCAACGACGTGCGGTTCAAGCCGATGACCGGCACCGATTACGCGGTCTACGCCGACCCGTCGTACTTCGGGGATGCGACGCCGGGCGAACTGTTCGTCAAACTCGACGATTCCCCCGATGCCGCCGCGGCCGTGCAGCGGCTTGCGCGGACGGCCGCGGCGGATGGCGTCACGGCGGTCACCGGCGCGGAGATGATCCGTCAGGCGTCGGCGATGATGGCCGGCGGCAGCGATCAGCTGACCGCGATCATGGCGGTGTTCGCCGCCATCGCCCTGTGCGCCGCGATGATGGTGATCTCCAGCACCTACCGGACATTGACCGCACAGCGCACACGTGACATCGCCATGCTGCGCCTGATCGGGGCGCGACGCGCGAACATCCGTTCGATGGTCCTGTCCGAGGCGCTGATCACCGCCGTGGCCGGCACGCTGATCGGTGGACTGGTCGGCGTGGGCGGCGGCTACGCGGCCATGACCGCGATGGGACAGGCGTTCGGCGGATTCGCCGCCGACCCTCTCCTATTGGCGGGTGCGCTGCTGCTGACCGTCGCGGCCACGGTGCTGGCCGCGTGGACGACCGTCCGCCGCGCCACGCGCATCCCGCCGATCCAGGCGTTGGACGGAGCCGCTCAGACCGACGGCGCGGCCGGCGTGGGGACAGGCGGCAGGATGCTTGATATCCAAGCCTCGCGCATCGTGTTCGGCGTGTTGTGCGCGATCGCCGGCGTCGCGCTGCTGTGGGTCGGTGCGGCCGGCTTCCACATGCCCATCGCACTGGTCGGCGGCCTTGTCCTGGCGCTCGGTCTCGTGCTTGCCCTGCCCGGACTGGTCGCGATGCTCATGCCCGCCATCGGCATGCTGTCGACCGCGTGCGGGCTGGCTGGCAAACTGGCCGCTTCGAGCCTGACGGCGAACGCGAGGCGCGCTGGCGGCACCGTCACCGCGGTCGCGTTCGGCATCAGCCTGATCGCCGCGCTCTCCTCGGCCGCGTCCACCGGCACCGGCACCATCAACGCCGACCTCGACTACCGCTACCCGGTAAGCGCCGCCCTCTACACGCCGGACAACAGCAGCCTCTCCGACAAAGTCCTGCAACGCGCAAGTGAGATCACCGACGCGCAGGCCGCATACCCGGTACGCACCACCGCCATCGGCCAGACGCCGGACGGGCGGAGGACCACACCCAAGGTACTCGACGTGATCCCCGACGAGGCCGCCGCCGTCTTCACCTCCGACAGCCCGTGGCCTGCCGGCATGAGCGATGGTATGCCGGTGGCGCTCGTCCACCCGCGATACATGAGCGCCATCGGCATCAAGGAAGGCGACACGCTCGCCATCACCGTCGCCGACACGACCATCACGGTCAGGGCACAGGCCTCGCAGCTCACCGAATCACCGGAACTCGCGGTCATCATCACCGACAGCCAGCTCGCCATGCTGCCGAACGCGGCCACGATCCGATCCGCGTTGAAGACCAGCATGGTCTGGTTCAAGGCCGGGCCAGGCGTCAACCGTGCCAGTCTTGCCAAACAGGTCGACCATCTGGCCGCGGCTGACCCGAATGCCACCGTCGGCGGCGGCATCGCGGAAAGCAACGACATCCTCAACGTATTGAACATGTTGGTCATGCTCTCCTACGCGATGCTCGCCATCACCGTGATCATCAGCCTGACCGGACTCGCCGACCAGCTCGCGCTTGCGGTCATCGAACGGACCAGCGAGATCAGCATGCTGCGCGCCCTCGGCGTCAGACGCGGAACCGTCCGCGCGGAGATTGCCATCGAAGCGCTGACCCTGACCGTCATCGGCACCGTCATCGGACTGCTCGTCGGCCTGCCGCTCGGCATCGCCGGCGTGAAAGCCCAGATCGGCGGCATGACCGGCCAGTTCACCGTCGCGATGCCCTGGACGCAGATCGGCGTGCTCATCCCCGTCATCCTCGCCGCGGGGCTGCTTGCCTCGATCATCCCCGCACGCAACGCCACCCGCATCCAACCGGCACAAGGCCTCACCAGCTGAAGCGGATAGCGGTATTTCCTTGGATACCGATTTGGGGAGGACCGATACCAGCCGTCGCGCTGATTCTTGTTTCGCGTGGCTATCTGCGTTGTGAGGGGTGCTTGGGGTGTTTTGTGGAGAGGCAACTGCTTTGCAAGGGGTACCTGATGGACGATACGGCGAGTATCAGCACCGCCGTTGCAACGTCTGTACTTGACATACGGATGGTTGTATACCCCTTGCAAGGCAGATATCTTTCTGCCAACGGACCGAAGCGCCCAAAATATAGGACGCACAAGGCCCATCGGCCAGGGGGTGACCTAGAGTGTCGCATGATCGACCACCAACAAAGGGAGAATCATGTCGGTTTTGGACGAACTGGTGGCGGGCGCGCTGGAGGACCAGCACACCCGCGAGCGTACCGTGTCGCTGGAGGAAGTGAAGCAGGCCGCGCTGGCGGCCCCGGCCCCAATCGACGCGATGCGATGGCTCAAGCGCGCTGACGGCATCCCGGTGATTGCCGAAATCAAGCGCGCGTCCCCGTCCAAGGGCCACTTGAGCGACATCCCCGACCCGGCCGCGCTGGCCCGCGAATACGAGCAGGGTGGCGCGAGCGCGATCTCCGTGCTCACCGAAGGTCGCAGGTTCCTCGGCAGCCTCGACGATTTCGACAAGGTCCGCGCCGCCGTGCATATCCCGCTGCTGCGCAAGGACTTCATCGTCACCGACTACCAGGTCTATGAGGCCCGCGCCCACGGCGCCGATCTGGTGCTGCTCATCGTCGCCGCGCTGGATGACGAGAAGCTCAAGCATCTGCTCGATCTCGCGCATGAGCTCAAGATGACCGTGCTCGTGGAGGCGCACACCCGCGAGGAGATCGAACGCGCCCGTAAGGCCGGCGCCAAGGTGATCGGCATCAACGCGCGCAACCTCAAGAACCTGCGCGTGGACGTGAACAAATACAACGAGCTGGCCGCCGATCTGCCCGACGACGTCATCAAGGTGGCGGAGTCCGGTGTGTTCGGTGCGGTCGAGGTCGAGGACTACGGCCGCGCCGGCGCGGACGCCGTGCTGGTGGGAGAGGGCGTGGCCACGGCCGACGATCATGAACTTGCAGTGGAACGACTAGTAAAGGCAGGAGCACAAGTGAAAGCATCCGAATCCACCCCGTTGAGCGAGCATCAGGGACCGTACTGGGGACAGTTCGGCGGCCGCTACGTGCCCGAGGCCCTCATTACCGCGCTGGACGAGCTCGAGCGCGTCTACAATGAGGCCAAGGCCGACCCCGAATTCCACAAGGAGTTCATGACCCTGCAGCAGCGTTATGTGGGCCGTCCGAGCCCGCTGACCGAAGCGCCGCGCTTCGCCCAGCTCATCAAGGACAAGACCGGTCTGGACGCCCGCATCTTCCTCAAGCGCGAGGATCTGAACCACACCGGCGCGCACAAGATCAACAACGCGCTCGGCCAGGCTCTGCTCGTCAAGCGCATGGGCAAGACCCGCGTGATCGCCGAGACCGGCGCCGGCCAGCACGGCGTGGCCACCGCCACCGTGTGCGCGATGATGGGCCTCAAGTGCCGCATCTACATGGGCCAGATCGACGCCCGCCGTCAGGCCCTCAATGTGGCCCGTATGCGCATGCTCGGCGCCGAGGTGGTCGAGGTCACGCTCGGCGACCGCATCTTGAAGGACGCCATCAACGAGGCCCTGCGCGACTGGGTCACCAACGTCAAGGACACCCACTACCTGCTCGGCACGGTCGCGGGCCCGCACCCGTTCCCTGCCATGGTGCGCGACTTCCAGAAGATCATCGGCGAGGAGGCTAAGCAGCAGCTTCAGGACTGGTACGGCATCGACCATCCGGACGCGGTGTGCGCCTGCGTGGGCGGCGGTTCCAACGCCATCGGCGTGATGAACGCCTTCCTCGACGACGAGCGCGTGAATCTCTACGGCTACGAGGCCGGCGGCAACGGCCCCGAGTCCGGCAAGCACGCCATCCGCTTCGCGCCCGGCACCGGCCAGCTCGGCATGTTCCAGGGTGCCAAGAGCTACCTGCTGGAGACCGACGAGGGCCAGACGCTCGACACGTATTCCATCTCCGCCGGCCTCGATTACGCCTCCGTGGGCCCCGAGCACGCCTGGCTCAAGGACATCGGCCGCGTGAACTACAGCTGGGCCACCGACGAGGAGGCCATGAACGCCTTCCGCGACCTGAGCCAGACCGAGGGCATCATCCCCGCCATCGAGAGCTCGCACGCCGTGGCCGGCGCATACAAGGCCGCCGCCGATCTCAAGGCCAAGGGCTACGACAAGGCCGTGATGATCATCAACATCTCCGGCCGCGGCGACAAGGATATGGCCACCGCCGGCAAGTGGTTCGGCTACCTGACCGACGACCAGGCCAAAGCCCTTGAGGTGACCGGCGCGCACGGCAACACCGTGGCGTGAGGTGCGGAATAAGCACAATCTCTTGTAGAACCTCCTCTCAGTCACTTCGTGACAGCTCCCCTCCAGCGGGGAGCCAGTGAGATGACGACTGAGAGAAGCAACAACGAAAAAGGAAAAGCTTTACTATGACCAACACTGCAACCACGCCCTCCGGCCAGCCGCTGGGCATCAGCCACAAGCCCAGCCAGACCGAGGCGATGTTCGCCAAGTTCAAGGCCGCCAACAAGCCCGCCTTCATCGGCTACCTGCCCTATGGCTTCCCGAACCCGGACGTCTCGCTCGAAGCGCTCAAGACGATGGTCGAGCACGGCGTCGACGCCGTCGAGATCGGCCTGCCCTACTCCGACCCGGTCATGGACGGCCCGGTCATCCAGGCCGCATCCTCCATCGCCCTGAAGAACGGCGAGACCATCAAGCGCGTGTTCGAGGCCGTCGAGACGGTGGCCAACGCCGGCGGCGTGCCGCTTGTCATGAGCTACTGGAACCTCATCTACCACTACGGCGTGGAGCGTTTCGCCACCGACTTCGAGAACGCCGGCGGCGCGGGCCTCATCACCCCGGACCTCATCCCGGACGAGGCGGGCGAGTGGGTCGAGGCCTCCGACCGCCACGGCCTCGACCGCATCTTCCTGGTCTCCCCGGATTCGGCCGACGAACGTCTTGAGACCGTGGCGAAGAACGCCCGCGGCTTCGTGTACGCGGCCGCCCGCATGGGCGTCACCGGTGAACGCGCACATCTCGACGCCTCGCCCGAGGTGCTCGTGGAGCGCACCCGCAAGGCCGGCGCCGAGAACATGTGCGTCGGCATCGGCGTGTCCACCGCCGAGCAGGGCGCCAAGGTGGGCTCCTACGCGGACGGCGTAATCGTCGGCTCCGCGCTGGTGCACACGCTGCTCGCGGACGACAACAGGACCGCGCGCGACACCGCCGAAGGCCTGAAGCTGCTGGCCGCCAAGAGCGAGGAACTGGCCGAGGGCATCCACAACGCCCGTTGATGCCGCGCGTGTATCACAACGCTGCGGCATACGTGTGTCGTGGCCGCACCGCACCGTCCCATGTATGCCATGGGCACGATGCGGTGCGTGCCGCACGGTAGGGTAGTGCACGCAACACCATGTGGTCATGCGCAGGCGTGACCCCGGCAAGTCCAGCAAGTAGAGGCAGCATGAATCTGGCTTATATCCCTTCGCCGACCTTCTCCAAATTCCAGATCGGTCCGTTCACCATCCACATGTACGCGATCTGCATCCTCATCGGCATCTGTGTGGCCGTGTGGATCCTGACCACCCGCTGGAAGCGGTACGGCGGCACCTTCGACCAGATTCTCGACACCACGCTGGTCACGGTACCCTGCGCTTTGGTCGGCGCCCGCCTGTACCACTGCATCACCACGCCAAGCATGTACTTCCCGCCCACCGGCGATCCGGTGAACATCCTCAAGGTCTGGGAGGGCGGCATGGCCATCTTCGGCGGCATCTCCGTGGGCGCGCTGACCGCGTTCCTCTGGTGCCGTCACCGCCGCTACCCGTTCGCCATCTTCGCGGACTCCATCGCGCCCGCCCTACTGGTCGCGCAGGCCATCGGCCGCCTCGGCAACTGGTTCAACCAGGAGCTGTACGGCTGGCCCACGACTCTGCCGTGGGGTCTGAAACTCAACGACGCCGACGCCATCGGCAAGTCCGAGATCTGCTACAGCGGTTCGCAGTGCCCGGACTACACCACCACGCTGTTCCATCCCACCTTCCTCTACGAGATGATCTGGAACCTCATCGGCGCGGCGCTCATCGTCTATCTCGGCAGGAAACTCGCCGATCGGCTCAAGGCCGGTCAGCAGTTCGCCATGTACATGATGTGGTACGGTCTCGGCCGCACATGGATCGAAAACGTGCGCATCAACTACTCCACGGTGATTCTGGGCCTGCGGACCAACGTATGGACCGCCATCATCGTGTTCGTCCTCGGCTGCATCCTCTTCGTCGTGCTCTACCAGCACGGCACCGACGCGCAGGAGCAGGCGCGCAAACTCCAGGCGGTCACCGCCGACGAGCTCGAGCGCCAAAGCGTCGAAGAGGAGAAGAACAAGCAAAAGAAGCGTTAACGGCGACCCGACGCCCCGTGAAATACCGGGGCAAGTCCCATTTGAAAGATAAGGTAGGAAACCATGAGCAAGATCGCAATCGCACCCAGCATTCTGTCCGCCGATTTCTGCAACCTCGAGCGAGACCTCAAGGCCATCGCCAACGCGGACCTCGTCCATGTGGACGTGATGGACCATCATTTCGTTCCGAACCTCACGCTGGGCGAGCCGATCGTCAAGCGCATCTGCGAGGTCACCGACCTGCCGGTGGACGTGCACCTCATGATCGAGGACCCGGACCGTTGGGCCCCGGAGTACGCCAAGCTCGGCGCCGCCTCCGTGTCCTTCCACATGGGCGCCACGCACGCCCCCGTGCGTCTGGCCCGCCAGCTGCGCGACATGGGTTGCAAGGCCTGCTTCGCCGTCCGCCCGGCCGAACCGGTCGAACCGATCTTCGACATCCTCGATGAGTTCGACATGATCCTCATCATGACCGTTGAGCCCGGCTTCGGTGGCCAGAAGTTCCTCGACAACCAGATGGCCAAGGTGCGTCGCCTGCGCGACGAGATCACCCGCCGCGGCCTCAAGACCCGCATCCAGGTGGATGGCGGCGTGAGCCCCAAGACCGCGCACATCGTGGCCGAGGCCGGCGCCGACGTGCTGGTGGCCGGTTCCGCCGTGTACGGTGCCGAAAGCCCCGCCCAGGCCATCGATGATATCCGCACCAAGGCCGAGGCCGCCTACAAGGACTGATTGTCGACCGGCGCGGCGGCATCCATGCATCCGCGCCCGACGCAATCGACGCAACCGTATCAATAAAGGAAACACAACATTATGAAGACGTTTGAATCCCTGTTCGCCGAGCTGAGCGAGAAGGCCGAGACCCGCCCCGAGGGCTCCCTGACCGTCGAGGAGCTGGACAAGGGCACCCACTTCATCGGCAAGAAGATCATCGAGGAGGCCGGCGAGACCTGGATGGCCGCCGAGTACGAAGGCGCCGACCGCACCGCCGAGGAGATGAGCCAGCTCATCTACCACGTTCAGGTGATGATGATCAAGCACGGTCTGACCCTCGAGGACGTCTACAAGCATCTGTGACGGCGGGCCGGAATCTGACCGGCCACAATCCGATTGGCCATTCCGGCCGATGCTTGTGCGTGGTCCTGTGCACCGCGCGCCGTGCCACGCACAAGGCATTGGCCGGGCCACAGTCGAGAGCAACGTCTTCAATGCCGCAACCGATTGATTGCGTCGTGGAAATCTGAGTCGTAGGAAGCTGTACACACAGTAACTCCCATCAGGGAGAGGAGCATTTATGCTGAGAATCGCCGTTCCGAACAAGGGCATGCTGTCCGAGCCCGCTTGGAACATGCTGGCCGAGGCGGGATACCGTCTGCGCACCAATCCGCGCCAGCTCGTCGTCCAGGACCCGGACAACGACATCGAACTGTTCTATCTGCGCCCGCTGGACATCGCCGTGTACGTGGGACGTGGCGCCATCGACGTCGGCATCACCGGCGAGGACCTGCTCAAGAACTCCGGCACCGAAGCCATCGAGCATCTTCCGCTCGGCTTCGGAGCCTCCACCTTCCGCTTCGCCGCGCCGAACGAGTCGCCGATCTCCAAGCTTGAGGACATCCAGGGCAAGCGCGTGGCCACCACCTTCGACAAGCTCGTGCAGGACTATCTGACCGATCACGGCATCACGGCCGAGACCATCCACTTGGACGGCGCCGTGGAATCCTCCGTGCAACTCGGCGTGGCCGACCTCATCGCCGACGTGGTCTCCACCGGCACCACACTGCGCAACGCCGGCCTGCGCATCTTCGCCGAGCCGCTCATGCACTCCGAAGCCTGCCTCATCCGCTCCCCGCGCCTTGATACCGACGACCCGCGTCTGGCGGTGCTGTCCCGCCGCCTTCAGGGCGTGCTCACCGCACACCAGTACGTGCTCATGGACTACGACATCCCGATCAGCAAGGTGGCCGCCGCCGTGGCCGTGACCCCCGGTTTCGAGAGCCCGACCATCTCCCCGCTGCACGACAAGCAGTGGAACGCCGTACGCGTCATGGTGCCCAAGGCCAAGGTGAACCAGCTGATGGACGACCTGTACGAGGTCGGCGCACGTGGCATCATCGTGACCGCATTGCAGGCGTCGCGCATCTGATCATTCGATTGTTTTAGGTGGACATGACCAGCCAGAAAGCCAACACCAGCAGATACAGCCCGGAGGCGCGGGACATCTACTTCACCGTGCCCAACATCATCAGTGCGTTGCGCATCATCTCCATCCCGTTCATCACCGTTCTGGTGTCACGGCACGAGATGATCGCCGCACTGGCGCTGATCGCCGTATCCTCAGCTTCCGATGGTCTTGACGGCATCATTGCTCGCCGCTTCAATCAGGTGAGCAAGATCGGGCAGATCCTCGATCCCATCGCCGATCGACTGCTCATCTTCTGCTCCATTCTGGCGTTGGGCATAGCCGGCATCATCCCTTGGTGGATGCTGATCATCGTCGGTCTGCGCGACCTGTGGATGGCCATCCAGGTCATCTGGCTCGCGCAGTACGACTACGGTCCATTGCCGGTGCATTTCGTGGGCAAGGCGGGCACCGCGCTGCTCATGATGTCCATCGTCGGACTGATCTTCGCCGATCTGGGCACCTCCACGTTCTTCCATCTGTTCTATCTCGCGGCCCTTGCCGCGGGCATTTGGGGACTGGCCATGTACTGGCTCGCCGGATACATCTACACCAGGCAGGGCGTGACGTTACTGCGCAAGGAGCTGGGGGAGCGGTATGGCTCCTGACCTCACGGCACCGGTCTCGTTCCCCGTGCCTAAGGAGAACGAGCCGGTCCGACGCCGTGCGATCTTCTCGGCATCCGTACGCGGCATCGATTCCCATCACGCGTTGTCGCCCGACGACGCGGGCGCCATCCGCACCCGACGCCGTCGCAAAACCAACGACGATTCGCTGCGGCTCATCGACGATCTGGTCAACCGGCCGATGGACCCGATGTTCTCCGACTCCCGACTGGTCCACGAGCACCGTTCCGCGCTGTCCGTCTGGGCGACGCGCATCATCGTCTTCCTCATCTGCGTGGGCGTCGGCTTTGCGGGGAGCCTGTTCGTCCAGCAGCTTCAATCCGACCCGCGCAAACAGGTGCGGCAGACCCTCGCCGGCCAGATCGAGGACCGCAACAGCCAGATTGACAGCCTCACCAAAGACGTGAACTCGCTGCGCACTCAGGTGGACGAACAGTCCAAGAAGATTTCGGGCACCGTCAAAAGCGAGGCCCTGCTGCAGGACGAGATGCTCAACGGCACGGTCGCCGTCGAAGGGCAGGGCATCACCATGACCTTGGCCGACCCGATCGCCGCAAGTCAGTCGGATCAGACCTCGTCCTCCCGCGTCGGCACCTCCAGCAACATCCGTGTGGTCACCGACCTCGATCTGCAGCAGCTCGTTTCGCTGATGTTCCAGAACGGCGCCGAGGCCATCGCGATCAATGGCAACCGGATCGGCGCGCAGACTTCCATCCGCAAGGCCGGCGGACACATCCTCATCGGCATGACCGCAATCCAAAGCTCATACACCATCGAAGCGATCGGCAACAAAAACGATCTGGCGGACGCCATGGGGGAGAAGAAACTCGCAAGCCTCTACGATTCCTTCAAACAAGCCGGCATTTACCCCCAAGTGAGCAAGAGCAATTCGATTAGACTTGAGGCAGCGGTGGCTGGGGACGTCCAGTACGCGGAGAGGAACGAATAATGGCAGCGGTACTCGGGCTCATCATCGGCGTGGTCGTCGGTGTGTTCGTCAAGCCGGACATTCCGGTCATCGTGCAGCCGTACCTGCCCATCATGGTGGTGGCCGCGCTTGACGCGCTGCTCGGCGCCGCCCGCGCCTACTTTGAGCGCAGCTTCTCCGACCGCGTGTTCGTCATCTCCTTCTTCGCCAACGTGATCACGGCCACCCTGCTGGTGTTCCTCGGCAACCAGCTCGGCGTCGGCTCGCAGCTGCAGACCGCCGTCATCGTGGTGCTCGGCATCCGCATCTTCTCGAACGTGTCCGCCATCAGGCGATTCATCTTCCGAGGCTGAGCCATGGCCCGACGCGCGAAATCGAACAACATGCTGGAGAAACTGCGGGACCAGCATGCCCAGGACACCGTCAACGACCGCATGGAGACCGGCTCGTTCCCCACCGTGCGCAAGAAGCCGCGGCGCAACGACAACCGGGGCGGATTGAGGTCGCGCCTGCTCTCGTCGGTGCTCGTCACCCTCATGTGCGCGCTGCTCGGATTCGCCTACATGACCCAAATCAACAATTCGAAGTCCACGTACGAGACGCTGGACGAAACCGAACTGGTCCGTCTGCTCAACGAATCGAACACGCAGATCACCAACCTCGAGCAGCGCAAGAGCCAGCTCACCGAGCAGCTCAACTCGCTCAAGTCGGCCGCCGACGAACAGGAGCAGGCGCGCAAGATTGCCAAGCAGAACGAGGATACATCCGGTTTGATTTCAGGCCGTCTGCCCGCCAAGGGGTCCGGCATCACCGTGCGTGTAAGCCGCGGATCGACCAAGGTCGATGCCTCCATCATGTTCAACCTCATCGAGGAGCTGCGCAACGCCGGAGCCGAGGTCATCGCCATTAACGACGTGCGCGTCGTGGCATCCACCTACATCCAGGACGCGGACGAGGGACTCATCGCGGACGGCACCACCATCAAGCCCACCTACGTGGTCAAGGCGATTGGCAACCCGCAGGAACTGTCCAACGCCGTGGACATCGCCGGCGGTGTGGGAGCACAGCTTCAGGTGAAGTATGGGGCCAGCGTGGACGTGCAGTCCTCGGACAACATCGTCATCGACGAGGTCCACGTCGCCACGCCGAACACCTATGCGAAAACCGCGGAATGACGGTGATGGCGCCGAGCGGCGCGTGTGCCGTGTGCCGCGTGAGGAATCGCCGTACGAGCGCGTGCCCCGCCGGGCAGCGTCGTCCGGCGCGTAATCCGACTGCGTGAGCAATCGACAAAGATGGCTATTTCGCGGCTTTTCCGCACGTCGATGAACGAAACCGCAATCGTCCTTGTACTATAGGAAGTTATGACTGATCCGATTCCTACCGCAGGCGAAACCACCATCATCGGTTTGCCTGCCATCAATGTTTTGCCCATCACCTCCACCGGAGACCGTCCACTGACCCAAGACGATCTGGATACGATCACGCGCCTGTCCGACGGCACCGCGCTGCTGATCTCCACTAGGGGCGCGGTATCCGGCTCCCGCTATCTCCTGGACGAGGATGAGATCACCGTGGGACGCGATCCCCGCGCGGACATCCTGCTGGACGATTCCACGGTATCCCGCCAGCACGCCGTGTTCCGCCGCGCCAACGGCACATTCACCGTCATCGATGCGGGCAGCCTCAACGGCACCTACGTGAACCGGCAGCGCGTCGATCAGGCGGTGCTGAAGAACGGCGACGAGATCATGATCGGCAAGTTCCGGCTCATGTTCTTCACCAAGTCCGCAGTCATCTCCCAATAACCGATACCAACCAGCTGACGGGTACACTGGGGGAGGGCACCGCCCAGCGGAAACCGCGGGAGAGCGCCGGCGCCCGGTAAGGGGGCATGATGGAACAGACCGGGTTGCATCTGCATACGCCGCTCGCCGAGCGGACGAACCTCAACGATCATGCGGTGCAGGGGGAGCTGTTCTCCAGCACCGATTCCGAGGAGCCCAAACGCGGATACCGCGGTACCGTCGCCTCGAAAGTCGCCGGCATCACCTATCGGCAGCTGGATTACTGGGCGCGCAAGCAGATCGTGGAGCCGTCGATCACCCCCTCGCACGGCTCCGGTTCGCGCCGGTTGTACTCCTTCAAGGACGTGGTGATTCTCGCCGTCTCCAAGAAGCTGCTCGACGCAGGTGTGAACCTGCAGAACGTCACTGCGGCCATCGGCTTCCTGACCCAGCGAAGCACCGGCCAACTGGCTAATGTGACCATCATGTGCGACGGTCAGGAAGTACACGAATGCACCACCAGCGAGCAGATGTTGGATCTGCTCAACAGCGGCAAGGCGGTGTTCGCCGTGTCGGTCGGTTCGCTCTGGCATCAGATCGAGACGGCGCTCGAGCACGAGGATTACGTGGATCTCGAGTCCAACCCGGTGACCATCACCACCAATCGTCCCATCGACGAGCTCACGGCCATGCGCATGCGCAAGAAGCTTGAGGCGCAGCGGCGGCAGCGGGAACGCGAGAGTGCGCTGCACTGAGCGCTGAGCTAGGTCCGTGTGGCGTGCGTTGGCATGAATGCCATAGCTGAATGCCGATCATCGTGTTCCGCATTCCGGTGCCCTGCCGGTATTTTGACGTGTTGCGGTCTGTCTCAATCGCCGATATCTCTTGCTGGATGCACTGGGAATTCTAGCGATAAGAGCACTGAGGAACGGTTCTTGGTTTTGCTCTCAGGCTTCCCGTATAGGAATGGCTCCTGCACGATTTCGAGTTTTCGGAGGTTTCGCTTATGACGGTCATGGTCGAACTGCTGCCCGTGGCGTTGTGGATCATCGCCGTAGTGATGGCGGCGAACATCATCTGCATCACCGTGCTGCGCGGGCGATTGTTCATTCCACGCTCACGTCGCGGGCCGGTCAATCCGGTGAGTTGGACGATGGTGATGGCTCATGTGGCGTCATTCGTGATGGCGATTGTGCCGTTCCCCGTATACGCGCTGATGGCGTATACGATGGATGCCAACGTGCGGGCGTTCTATGAACGATATGCGCTGTTCGGCGCGATAGTCGTCATCGTGCTGGTGATGTCGGAAATCGCGGCGATGTACGTACAGGCGCGTCATGCGATGGAAACGGAGATGGATCGCCGGCTGGGCAAGGCCGTGCGCCCTCGGCGGAGCGGTGGTGAGCGCAAGCAATAGTGACTGGAAAACCGGCGATAGCACTCGGCAATACGCGACGATGCGGTGGGTGGCGTAGTACAACTCGAAACGACTGCACGCCTCACTGGGCTACAGGACACCACAGGACATGGAAAACGAGTATTATCGACAGCAGGCGGCACCAGCCGTCTCACAGTAGAGACGGAACAAAAATCAGGCCACTTCACAAGGGCATCCACGGAATCTGAGTCTATGCCTTCATGGTATTGCACGCATCGTCCCCTCTGTCCATCCTCGTGGCACTATCATTTGCACCAAGGCAGTGTCTCAAGTGGTGCGATTCGACGCGCCCTTCGAGTGCGTTCTTGCCCGATAATGGAGTTGGAACAAGCGGCTTAAGGGGGAGTGACGCATGGGATTGCAGCAGGGGAATGGGGTGTCCGGGAACGCCGTCCCAGGGAACACGTTAGGGAACACAGGCTCCGGGAACACGGGTTTAGGAAGCATAGGCTCAGGAGGCACCGCCACGGGGAGTCGCGCAGCCTCAGGAAATCGGTCGATGATGCCTTCACAAGCTAACCTGCCGCCCCATCGATATCCATCTTCACGCCGTGTATGCGGGGCGGCTGGAATCGTTGCCATCGTTTGCATTTCTGTTGGGGGAGTCATCGCCACCCTCGGTACGTGGTATTACGGCAAAGCGTCATCCGATATGTCGGCTGCCGTGGATGGAACCTACGACGGCGTTCCGGCTGAAACACTCAGCGTACTGTTGTTCAGTCCGTTTGTGGGCTTGATCATGGCATTGGTATCGCTTCTGGGAATCGTGCTGTTGACGGCCGGCTGCGTCATTCTCGTTGCACACCTTATCCGTTGGCATGTGCCGGATGCGCAGCATCGGTGGTTGTTCCCGGTCGTACTGGCAATCGCTTGCGTCTTTGCGGCATTCCTATGGCTTGCCGCCATGTTCCTGCCTTTCCCGCAGAATGATGTTGCGCCATCCGTCTGCCGTTACGTCGCGGTCGCCGCGTTGGCCACGGGGTTGATTGTTGCAATCGGCTGGCTGATACGGATTCTTCGTGTCCGATAGCGATCTCGAATCCCGGCTATGCGCGTCGCGCGTTCGCGCGGGAAACATGTGCCAAGCGTGTGCCAAATCGAGCTGTAAATAACCGAAAATGGCAGGATTTCGTTGATGTCCGATAATCCGTGGAAGCGACACAGCCTTTGGAATCATTGGGGTCTAATACTTCCAAAACAATGCTTGGATTATTATCCGATAATGTACGTTATGTCAGATTGAATGCATGGAATCACAGATAGGGTGCGATGCGTGGAATCCCCCGTGAACGCATGACACGCCATCGTGAACGCGAAAATGCTCTAGAAAGGCTTTCGATTGGGATGAAGCCCCTTCCAACCGAACAAGCGCAGGAAACGTCCCATCAAGGCCCTTGCACGCTTCCAGCAATACCGCAACGGCCACAGCGCCATCCATGCATGCCAGTAGAGGCGATAACCGCGGGACGACGCACAATCGATATGCCGCGAGCCACGATAGAACTCCTCGAGGCGGCCAAGGACCTGACCGTCGCGCACGTGTTCGGTGAACAGTCGGTTGTCGCCGCGAATCGCATACCAGCCGTCGTACACACCCACGACGCGATGCAGCACGTATTTGCGGTTGCCCAATCCGTCGGTCACGCGGTACAACGCCACATCGCCGACCGCGAGTCGTTCCCCGTGCGGCACCGGCCGGACTATAATCGTATCGCGCCGGTTGCGCAGCATCGGCCACATACTGATACCCACCGTGGTGCTGACGAACAGCCGCTCGTCACGCAGCACCTGTTCCAGGCGCTCATATGAATCGGACACAGCCAAACCGGATACGGTGGGAGCGGACGACCTAGACCGGGATGAAGGCCTAGACCGGAAACGGTCCGTCTCACTCATCCAAGAATCCGTTGTCGCGCATCTTCCCGATGAACGTCTCAACGTCCGAGGTGGCGGTGGCGCGGTCCACGTCGAACTCGGCGATGACCTTGTCAACAATCTGATCGACGGTCAACCCGTCGTTCAGCCCGGACCAAATGACCTTGCCTGTGTCGTTTACGCGGATCATACCCTGGAACGTCCGGGATACCTCACCCGTGGCGATGATCACCGTCTGCCCGGCCACATCGCGCATCACGAACCCATGCTTGACCTTCATATCGGCTCCCCTCCTTGGACTGCTTAAAACTCTTCGGGACTCCTTGGGATTATCCTCCTACACATCTTCCCACACGAATTGTATCCGCATTGCAATCTCACAGGATGCCCGAATAACAAAGTCCCCCGAATCCATGAGGACCCAGAGGACTTCCTTGATGACGTTATGAATTATTCCGATGGAACGGAATAATTCAGCGGGCGTTCTTGCGCATCACGAACAGCGCACCGCCGGCGACAGCCAGCAGCACGACGGCCACGGCGTACGGCATCACGCTCACACCGGTCTTAGCGACCTCGTTGGAAGCAGCGCCTTTAGAGGCTACGGCGGACTCGACGACGTTGCAGGTGGCCGGGAAGCTGACCGTTGTCTCGCCGACCTCGCGAGCGGAACCACCCTGAGCGTCCTTGGAGGCCAGCACCTCAATGGTGGTGTCCGTGCAGTTCAGCGTGGAGAGCTTGAAGGTGGCTGTACGAGCGGAGCTCACCTGCCACCAGCCGTAGGTCTTCTCGGCGGCCAGAGTGACATTGCTGATGTTGGCGTCGTTGACCTGGGCACCAACGTACTGGTAGCCGGCGTTGTAGGTGGCCTCATCGAGGGTCACGGTGACGGTAGCGGTGCCATCGGCGTTGGCAGAGGCGCTGATCGAAGCCGAGTACGGGGTGGGGTCGGCCATGGCCGACGGGGTGAACGCGAACACCGAGAACAGCAGTGCGGCAATCACCGCAAACATAGCGGAAATCTTCTTCATCTTTATCCATCCTCCTCCCACATGCGTTTTCATTCGCGCATTGACAGTTTCAGTTCGGAAGTTCAAACCTGAGAATCCCAGCACATCTACCGAATATGCGGAAATCCCCTTCCGACTGCCTACACTTTAGCATCAAGGGAGGGACCGATATCACCGCATTAGGTTAACAGAGCGGTAACATTATAGCCGGGATGCGTCCCCGGCTCGCCGAACCACGTAGTCTGGATGTATCCGAGGCGGATCGCCGGCGAGCGAAGCAGTAGACGGGAACCGGCCCTCAGCCCAATGCGCTCTAAGGAAACCAGACAAGGGGACGTACGTTGGCCAGAGTCCAAAAGCAGGAATCACACGAATCTGAATCGCATAGTCCGGATATTGATTCCCCGGGGCACCAGCTCCCCCAAACACGCGACACGCCTAAGGGCGACCAGGACGCCACGATCGACATCAACGAGATCGATCACGATGTCCCACTCATCGAGGTGCAGGGCGCGCGCCACCGCACGCACACGAATCGAAGGATGAGCAAGGAGCACATCGAGCGCATCAAGCGGCGCCATCGCCGCGAGCGGCTCCTCGTCAGGCTGGATCTGGCGCTGTTCGCGGTCGTGTGCCTCGGCGGCGCCGTAATCCTGATCGGGCTGCAGGCTCTGCAGTAGGCGCCAGCCGCACGACGGTCGCCGCCTACCATGTCTATCGCGCCAGCGGCGTCTGGCGCACGACGGTCCGTCCGTTCATCGATTCCGGCGCGGTGTAAACCGTGGCCTTGATCTCGTAGCTCTCCCCCGGCGCCAGCGAGACCTGCTTGGCCACGACCGTCAGCCCGTCGTGGATGGCGTAGTCGTCGCCTTTGTTGCCGTTCGGTCCGGCCGCGTATTCGGGCACGGATCCGCCGGCAGGAACGTAGAGGTAGTTGACGAACTGGATGTTGCCCTTGACGGCCCCGTTCTCCAGAGTGCCGATGATGTAGTCGGGCAGCCCCTCCACGTCGCCGGCGGAGAGGGTGTTCCTCATGCGGATAGTAATCTCGTGGCGCTCGCGCCCGTTCGGGTAGGTCTGGACGAGCTTGTCCTCGACGGAGCGGTCAAGGTACCAATCCATCTTCGAGGCCATCGCGTCGTTGTAGTACACGCCGATCACCTGCCGCGGCGCCTTGGCGCCCATGTACCCGCCGGATTCCTTGGTGACGAGGGTACCTCCGACCAACGTGCCATCAAGCAGCTTCTGCTCATCCTCGCGAGCGCTCCAGACGTACAGGTGCCCGTCCTCGGCCGAGGAAATCACCTGCCTGACCAGTTCGGAGGGATTCGCCGAGGACGAGTGCAGGATCCTGTCGAAGGACGCCTTGGCCGCGAGCCCGAAGAATTTGTCCTGATCGGCGTTGTTCGGAAGATCGAAGTAGACCTTGTTGAGCAGGGACTGCGCCGTGTTGGAGCCGTCGAGCGTCATGGACACACCGTTGCCGCCGTCAACCGTGACCGGCCCGACCACGGAAAGCACGCGCTGCAGAAACACGGGGTCCATGCTGATCACGCCGTCAATGGTACCGCCTCGTTTGGCCTCCCACATGGCCTTGGCGATTTGCCCGGTGCGCGAGAAGTCGGGGGTGAAGTTCACGTCCTGCATGAACTCGCCGAGTCTGTCACCGAAGATGTCACGCTCATCCGACTGGAGGGGTACGACCGGCTGGTCGAAGCTGCCGAACTCGGAGGTGGAGACGAAGTCGTGCATCTCCACTTTGCCACCCTTCACGCTTACCAGTCCGAAGGCGCCGGCGATGCCTCCGGTGGTGCGGACCTCGGCGTTGTTCTGCGCGAGCACGAGATAGGTACGCGTGGCGTTCGGATCGTCCAGTCCGAGCATGCTCGGCAGCAGCTGCGCGCCGCGCGAGAGTGTATCGCTGGTCTCGGCGAGGGTGACGAACTTCTCCTGCGCGGGCTTGAGCTGGCGTTGCAAAGCGCCGAGCGTCACGCCGTCGATGGATTGGAGCTTGGCGTTCGCGTCGGCGATGATCCCGTTTGCCTTGGCGAGTTTGGGCGCCGCCTGACGGATGCCGGGAACTGACACCGATCCGTCGGCAATCGTAATGCGCGACACATCCACGTCGGAGACGGCGTCGACGATCAGCGGCAGTGCGTCGTCGGCGACCTGATGCAGCGCGTCGACCGAGGTACGTATAGCTTCGACGTCGCCACCGTATCCCGGCAACTTGCCGGCCATCGCCCAAATCGGGTTGCTGGTATGAATGTAGGCGGCGTCAGCGTGCTTGCGCAGCTCATCCGAAGTGGTTTTGAGCTTGCCGCTCGCATCATCGGCCGTGATATCGGCACCCTGCAGCGACGTAACCGTGGCGGCCGCGGCCTTGACCTCGTGGGCGACGAATGCCGCGGAAATCGCAAAATATGCGCTGATCACGATGATCGCGGACAGCACGACTGCGATGATGACCAGCAGCGTGTCCCGTATCACCCGTCTGACGCGGCGCCTGAGGTATCTTTTGACCTCAAGACCGCTGTGATCGTCGTTCCTGATGACGGTCGGTCCATGTCCCGATTCGTTGCGCAATTCCTCGATAGCCACGTAGCCATGCTACCGCATACAGGGCAATCGCGAGGTAACCGCGCGAATCCGGCACGATGAGTTGTCTCGGGACGCCTACAATGGGCCGCATGCACATTCTCTTCGTTTGCACGGGCAACATCTCCCGTTCAGCCATGGCGGAGCTGCTCGCCCCGTATATCTTCCATGATGATTCGCTCACGTTCGAGTCGGCGGGCACACGGGGATTGCATGATCATCCGATCTCCGACGAGGCGGCGGCCATCCTGCGCCGGGATCGCATCGACGAGAAGACGATCGAATCGTTCCGTTCGCGCCGCATCACCTCGCAGATCGCACGCGAGGCCGATTTGATCCTGTGCTTCGAGACGGCCCAGCGTGCCGATATCGTGGTGGAGTCGCCGCTGAAGGCCCGCAGAACGTTCCTTATCACCGATTTCGCGAACATGTGCGAGATGGCCAAAGAACAGGGATGGATTACCGGCTCTTCCATCGAGGAGCGCATCGACTCGGTGGCCGACAACGCCGGGCTGTTACGCCCGGCGTTACCCGATGCCGAGAACGTGGACGACCCTCAGGGCCTCGGCATGGACGCCTTCATCTCCGCCCACAACGCCTTGGTCCGTGTGCTCAAGCGCATCGCCGCCGCGCTCGCCTGACCTGCGCTAATTCGCGTCGGTCTGGCTGGTCGGTTCGGACCTGACCAGTGGTTTGGCCGAACCGACCAGCCGCCCGGACCGCTTCGGGGCGACGCGCTTGCCCTTATGCTTGCGGCCCTTAGAGAACTCGGACTTGTCGTCCTCGTTATCGACGCCGTAGCCATAATCGCCGTAGTAGTAATAGGAGCCGTAGTAGTAATAGGAGCCATAGCCGCCCTTGCGCTTCTCGTCGGCCATGTTGAACACGAAGCCGAGTACCGGCACGTCGAGTTCGCCCAGCTCGGTGACTGTGCCGCGCAGGGCGCGCTTGAACGTGACTCCCCTACCGGAGACGAGGACGACGCCGTTGCCCTGTTGGCCAAAGACCGCGGCGTCATTGGCTACGGACATCGGCGAGGTGTCGATAATCACGTAATCATATTGCCGCACCGCCTGCTTGATGAGCGAGTTCATGATGGTTGAGTTAAGCAGCACCGACGCGTTCTGAATACGCGGGCCGGCAGGCAGCACATGCAGGTTCGGCTTCCAGTAGCGCTGGACAACGTCCTTGACGCTGGCCTGGTTGCTCAGCACATGGGCGAGGCCGACGTTGCCTTCGACCCCGAGTCGCTCGGCCACGGAGGGGTGGCGCAGGTCGGCGTCGATGAGGAGCACGGCTGCGCCGTTCTCGGCGAGGGTCGCGGCGAGGTTGCAGGAAATCGTGGTCTTGCCCTCGGCTGGCATCGACGAGGTGACGACGATCAGACGCCCCTTGTCGCCGTCCTTGGACGTGGTGAACGACAGGTTCGTGCGGATGCGGCGGAACTCCTCCGCGATGGAGCCGTCGGGCTTGGAGACGACGATTGGCTTGGTCACGTCAAGCGACGGATCCTTCGGGATGACGCCGACGATGGTGGCGTTCTGGGCGATCGACTGCAGGTCGGAGACATCCTGGACGCGGCGGGAGAGCAGGTCGCGCAGCACGGCCACGACGAGCGCGAGAATCAGGCCGAGGGCGGCGCCGGCAGCGAGGTTGAGCCTGACGTTCGGCGAGCTCGGGGCCACCGGCTCCTGCGCCTTCTGCACGACGGACAGCTTGACGATCGAGTTCTCGCCGGACGAGTACAGCTCGGAGCCGACGACCTTGGACAGGGAGTCGGCGACGCTGTTGGCGAGATCGGCGGCCTTTTGCGGATCCGGGTTGACGACCGACACGTTGAGCATGTACGTGTCCTCCGGATTGTCGGCGGACACCATGCCGGAAAGCGAGCTCAACGTCAGGGAGTCGTCATTCTGCGCGCTGACCACCGGGCTGAGCACCGCGCTGGTCTTGACCAAGTTCGGATAGCTCTTCAGCTGGGTGGCGATGTAGCTGCCCGCGACGCTCTGCGTGCCGACCGCGGTATAGTTCGACGGGGCATTCTCGTTAGAGGCGTCCGTCGCCGGATTGTTGTACGACGCGAACATCTGCGCCTGCGCGGTGTACATCGGCGTGCGGGCGAACGTATATGCGGCCACTGCGCCGACCACGACGATGAACGTGAGGATCGCGGTCAGCCAGTGCTTGCGCACCGCCATCAGCAGGTCAAGGATCGTCATGCCCTGTTCGTGCGCGACCGCGTCGCCACGGTCATGGCCGCTGTTCGTGCGCGACGGCCGGCCCTCCGCATTAGCCGATTCATTCTGTTCGAGGGTTTCCGAAACCACGAACCTCTCCTCTCGTGTTCTTCCTATATTGTTTCGAAGTATAGCCGACAGGGGGATACACGCTTTGGCGTGGGCCCGATGCCGGACCGTCCGACGTCCCTCGTCTCACCGCCCACGGCCGTTCCTTCCCTGCCGCCATGCGAGCACGATTTCCTGCGCCAGCCGCTTCGGATGCTCCCTCAGTGCAAGGGCGGCCCTGTGAAGGGGCAGGAGAAGTCGGGCCAGAGGGTTGGACCACGTCGGATAATAGGTCTCGACGATGGCGCGCGGCGGGAAGAGCCGACGCCACAGGTAGTCCACGAACCTCGGCACGCGCCCATGCGGCGTTGCGGACCGGCTTCCGGCCCCTTCCGGCTCGGTGGCCAGCAGCCCCTGCTCCCGGCCCATCGTCCTGGCGATCTTGCGCTCCATCGACCCGTAGATGCCGCCCGAGAGCACGTCGCCGAACAGCTCGCGCACCTCCGGGCCGACGAGGCTTCTCCACGATCCGGGATGCTCCATCAGCGCGACGGACAGCTCGCGCACCGCCCTCTCGAAGCCACCCAGCCCGAGATACCCCAGCTGTTCGGCGACGTATTCGGACCCCACCTCCTCTGGGAACCTCACGCAATAGAGGTATTCGTCCGCGAGGAACCGCAGGCCGAACCCCGATCCACGATAGTGCTTGGACATGTGGTCGATGTGGAACACGTATTCGTCCCGGACGCCGAACCGGAACTCGCATGGCGGGACACCTTTGCACGTCGCCAACCGCCATGGGTTGGCGTAGTAGTCGACCTCCGCGGTTTTGGCCGATCCGGCCGCGACCTCGGCGGCGGAGATCAGCGAGCGGTGGATCTCGAAGTGCAGCGGCGGCTTGAAGTAGGAGGAGTCCCGCCCGACGGTGGACGCCGCCTCGTAGCCATGGGCCTTCATGATGCGGTCGACGTGCTCGTCGGCCTTGCGGGCCCACCCCTTCCGGCCCTCGCCGGCACCCCCGGCATCGGCGCCGTCCCCTCGTGGACGCCACCCGCCGGCGCCGTCCGGCTCCACGTATCCGACGACGATGTCCTGGTCGCTCATCGACCTCATGCCGGGTTGGGGGTAATAGCCGGCGACCATGATGCCCTTCAACGGCATCCACGACAATCCAGCCTTGCGCAGATCGGCGGTGATGGCCTCACGCTCGATGTCATAACTCACCTGCTGGTACAGGGTCATGTCCGCGCTATGCCTCCACCGTTCGGCCAGTTCCGCAGGCATGCCCCCGGAGGCGAGCGCGCCGTCGGGCAGGGCCGGCAGGATCATGGGCAGGATGGAGTGCCGGTCGGCAAGGCGATACACTTGCTCCCAAGTGACCCGATCTGGCTTGGCGCCCGCCCTGACGCCGTGCAGCGCGGCCGACATTAGCGTGACCGCGTATTCTTCCAGCTCAGTCGATACTTCAGTCAACAACTCCTCCACCACGCGAAACGGCACCGGATTCCAGTATATCCGGCGCGCGTGCTCGCATGGCGAATCATCGGGGCGTCGTCCCGGTGCTAGATATTCGATTTCTCTAACAATTTTCGACGTTATCATGTTAGACTTATCTAACAACATGTGAAATGTTCGATAAGTCTAACATTGGAGCGGCAATGGGCAGGATGTCGAGCGCAATTCGATCCATCAGACAATTGACAGTGGCTCTTCGCGACGCCCGGGTGACGCAGAAACTCACCCAAGAGGAACTGTCTCGAAGGACCGGCCTGACCCGCTCATGGATCAGTCAGTTCGAACAGGGCAGGATCGAGAACGCCAGCATCTCCCGCATACTGCTGCTATGCCGCGAACTCGGAGTGTCTTTCACCGTCTCGTACGACGTGCCGGGACAGCCGCCCGCCACACCGAACCAAGCAGCCGCCGCGCACGGCACGCGTCCGCCCGATGAATCCGACGGACCGGGTGCTCTTCATCCTGTGGCGCACGTCCCATCCCCGTCCTCCGACGAGATATCCAGGATGGCGCAACGGTTGCAACCTCTCGCGGGTTTCTCGATGGAAACCTATTTCAACGCCTTGCGGAAACTGACAACCCCCCACGTCGAAGGCAACGATGACAGGAAACGACACCGACGATGAAGATCAAAGCGCTTGACGTCCTGCTCAACGGACGCCATATCGGCGTGCTACGCGAGGAACCGACCGGTAGACATACATTCACCTACGATTTGGGCGGTTCCGATACGACGACGCTTTCGCTGTCCATGCCACGCAAAGCCGAGCCGTGGGAGGGGGACCCGATCGAGGCGTACATCGACGGCATCCTTCCCGACGACCCTGCCATAAGACAGCGCATCGGCCGTCTGTACGGAGTGAATCCACGCAACCCGTTCGCCCTGTTGACCGCGGTGGGATTGGACTGCGGCGGAGGTGTGCAATTCGTCGCGCCCGACGCAGACATTCCAGACGGCCGCATCACACCTATCAGCGAGGAACGGATCGGGCAACGGCTGCTCGCCATTGCCGGCCCACAACAGGCTTCATGGCAGAGCGGGGAGGAGCATTGGTCCCTGAACGGCGCGCAGGACAAACTGGCCCTCCGATACACAAACGGGCAATGGTACGAGGTCGAAGGAACCTCCGCCACCACGCATATCATCAAACCTAGCATACGAGGACTGCGCGAACAGGCGTTCAATGAATATCTGTGTCTGAAGACGGCCGAAAAACTGGCATTGCCTGTTGCACGAACCGATTATCGGGTGTTCGGAGGCGTGCCGGCGGTCGTCAGCGAGCGCTGGGACCGCATCGTTGACGACACGGTTGTTCCCGCCACCGTGACACGGATCCATCAAGAGGACTTCTGCCAAGCCATGAGCGTCATGACGGACAAGAAGTATCAATCCGACGGAGGCCCCGGGGCCGTTGACATCGTGCGATACATGAGCGATAACCGGTTTCCGGAAGAGGATGCGCACACGTTCATCAAAGCGTTGATATTCAACTACCTGATAGGCGGCTCGGATGCGCACGCCAAAAACTACGCGATTCTCGAGCCCCCATCCGGCGGAGTCCCCCGGTTGGCCCCGCTCTATGACATCGCATCCCTGTTCGCATATGACACACGACGCAGGGAAAGGAAACTGGCGATGAGCATCGGTGGCGAGTATCAGTGGGAACGGATCGGGCTGAGGCATTGGACAAGGTTCTTCGAACAATGCAGCAGTGATCCGACCGATCAGGAACGTTTTACCGGCATGCTCGCGGAACTGGCCATTCGGATCGTTCCCTCCTTCGTACAGGCATCGACCGAAGCATCAGCATGGGCGAGCGTTCTTCCCGATGTCACCGAGGAGGATATTGCCGACAAGAAGACGCTGATCAACCGCATGGGAACGTCCATCGTCGAACAGAGCTCACGCGTACTGGGCTGGTTTGCGGATTAGATACGACCATTGGGGCTGGACGCGACAGACCGGTCCGACTACGTGTTCTATGCGGCGCTATGATCCCAACCACCTCGTGCTCGATATCGCGCGGAAAGACAATCTCGTCTATATCCCCGACGATGCAAAACAACTCAAACTTGTTATCACCTTTATACAAGAGCACACTGGCGAAAACGTGACCGAGACGAAAATACAATAGCTACCGGAAGGCAAGAATATCTACCGATTGGCTTTGACTCGATGACACGAGATGCCAAACGAACATAACGAGATGATGACAGTTACCGTCAGCGGGAGGGCGTCCGGTCCGCGGTGGAGCGCATGATGGTGGGGTGATTCCCGTCTCCCCCTTTGCGGCACATGGACAAGACGACGCCACAACAACGACAAGGCATGCCCCCGGCTATCTGCAACGGCTGGACGTGACGGACCGTTCCGACTATGTGTTCTACGCGGCGCTCATGCTGCTGCCGGCGGACGGAACCGTGCTGGGCTGGTACATGCCGTTCTGGACGCCGATCAGCCCCTGGTTGCTCATGCTGTACACGGCGCTGAACTGGCGATTGATGCCGATCGTGTATCACAGGTTCAGAAGGTTCCTCCTGTTCCCGCTGGTCGCGCTCATGCTGTCCATGATCGGATGGGCGACCGTCGCCTTCCACCCGCTGCCGGCCCTATGGTCGTTCCTGGGCCTCGCTGGTGCGCTCGCGTGCCTCGCCTCCTTGGAGATCGCCGTACGCATCAAGCGTCTCGACTGGCGGCACATGATCCGCATCATCCTCATCGCGTACTGGATCGCATTCGCGGTGGGCGTCGTCCAGTTCCTCGCCATACACCTGGACATCACGTTCGTCCGCGACTGGTTCAGCAAGCTCATGGCCCGCGAATACATCACAGCCGACTCCCCGTGGGGAGGCAACCGCCCCCAGTTCCTGTTCGCCGAACCCAGCTACATCGGCATGCACCTGTATGGCGTGCTCCTGCCGCTCATGTGGATGATGCGGGGACGGGACCGCGTCTACGTCAAACGGCTGCGCAACCTCATCATCGTGTTCGCCGCGGGTTCGATCCTCATGGGAGCGGGAGTGCGCATCATCATCGACACGGGGGTCGCGCTGCTCATCGCTATCATCGAGACCCTGAATCTCCATGACAGGCGGATCCGAAAACGCGCCTTTATAACGTCCACCGCCATAGTGCTTCTCACCGCAGCCGCAGCACTGACGAATGGGCGCGTCCGCTCGATAGTGGAGCAGGGGCCTTTGGCGGGCGACACCTCATCGTCGGCGCGGCTCTCGCAGACCCTTACCCCCGTGATCGCGTTGATCCAACATCCGATGAATCTCTTTACCGGGTTCGGAGCCGGCAACATAGCCGAGGCCAACCGGCTGGGCACCACGACCGCATACGCAATGCTCAACGGCCCCGATGCGGCGGCCCCTTGGTGGGTATGGAAAAACATGTCTCCCGACAGCACGTTCACCATGAGTGCGTACACGAGCTTCATCACCGAATTCGGCCTCATTGGGCTCACCGCCCTTGTCGTCATCGTCATATCCCATATCAGCGAGCGGCATCTGCGGAACAGAACGACCATCTGCTGGCTGATACTGGTGGCATATCTCTATGTCCAGTTTGAAGGATATGCGTTCTATGCGCTGCCGTTATTCATATGGGGCATGAAGACGAATACCGCATCAAGGTCTGCGGCACCGCTATCCGCTTGGACATCAACCCCCTGCCCATGATCCTCATCAACTTCGTGGGCTTCGGCACGATCGCGATACTCTTGACTGAACTCATGAGACGTATCCGTTACAAATTCGTCATCGGAGAATAAAGTTAAGGGGGCGGTATATACCGCCCCCTTAACTTTCAGGATTTGAGATAATCACCGACCATATTGAATTTGCTTCGGAATGCAGCGAAGTCATAAGCATTATCGGATACCGACAACACATTTTCCACACATTCGCGCCAATCGCTGCCATCACTGAACCGGATGTACGGGCAGGAACGAAGCCATGTCTCATATAAGGCGCGCACCTTACCGTTGCTATTGTTGAAGGCAACGCACGGGGTACCTGTGATCGCGGACATCACCATGCCATGCAACCGATCCGTGACCACGATGCGTGCACAGGAAAATTCACGAAGTTTGTCATACACCATCGGCTCACGCTTAGCCGCGGGAATGTTAAGCAAACCCCCAGTTCCCAGCGCCGTATCCGTCTTCTTCACATCGGACAGTCCAAGAGCATTCAATCGGTCAGAGACGTCTTCAAAGGAGGGATGGGACGCGACTTCACCGTCACTGCGGAACGCAACAAGCGCTCCCCGTCGTTTCTCCATCGGAGAATGGGCATAGGGAGTTTCATATGTCATTACGATATCCGGCGTAAGCTCAATCTGAGCCGAAGGGAATAGACGCTTCATGACCGCGAATGACGGTTCATCTCGGGCCAGCAGCATGACATGCCTCACGGAAGCATAGACATGCCTCATATACCTGCTCAGCATACGTCCCTCAGCATCACGGTAATCAGCGGTTTGGGGCATGGAAATGACACGTCCATGAGGGAAGGCACCAATATCGGCGGCTCGAAGAAACTCGAAGCTCTTGTACAGAGACCCCATATTGCCGCCGCCATGCAGTATTACCGTCGTATCCGCAGGAAGGATATGACGGTAATACACCAGATCCTCGATGTCACCGATCTGATCAACCTCGTCATAGCGCAGGCCCAAGCCAGACAGGTAGGCCTCCTCCGCCAAGGCGATGGCCTGATCGCCGAGATTGCCGTGATTGGGGACATCGCACAGCAGAATGTTGGTGGCACTTCTCCTGCCATTATGTCGCTTCAGATATTCCTTTGCACGACGCAATCCGCGAAGCGCCCTCTTCGGATGCATCATGCAGTGCACGCGATATGATCCGAACACTCGGCATACGACAATCTGAATAGCAGTTTTGATTTGACTCATGACATTCCTTGCATTGTTTTCTTACGATGATGATTACACATGCATATGACGGTTGCGCTGACGTACGTGCTTGGGATGACGCATGTAACATCCAAGAAAAGATCTGCATATCGGGATGAGATCAGCAAGCTGAAGAAATGCGATTGCAATGAACAATCCGCATGACATCAGCATGTAGAACTTCGGCTGAATGGCCATAACCAGCGCCAGACACGTGAGCAATCCGACCGACAGCAAGAATGTAAACCAATTGATACGGATGTGCATTATCCGACGCGAGCTGAATACCCGCATAAGGAAAACGACGGCGTTGCTGATAACCATCGCAATGCACGGTCCGAATAGTCCCAGCGGGGAGATCAATCCCCACGTGAAGGCCACACTTGCCAACGCGCCGACAATGGTGGTCGTGAATAATGCCCTCGTCTTCATCGTCGTAGTGAAGACAGTGCCCAGATAGGAGTTCAGCGAATTAAAGTAGAAAGCCAGCACCAGAACCGGAATCAGATTCCAGCTCGAATAGAAGTCCTTCTGCAACATCAATGACGCCAACCACGGCGTGCAAACGGTCAACCCCGCGGCTCCAATGGCCATACCGGACTGCAGCAGCTTGAATACGATCGAGAAGAAATGTGCGACATCATTCCGGCGGAATTCCTGAAACGCTGAAAGCGTCCAAGCCTGCTGGAAAATGCTGTATACAACGTTCAGCAGATTGGGGAGTTTACTGGCGGCCGCGAAAAGACCGGAAGCGGCGATGCCGAGCATACCGGTGATGAAGAATCTATTGATGCTGGTACCGATCCACCAGAACAGTGCATTAGGAATCAACGGAATGGCATAGGCCATCATGCTCCGGACCAGGCGCCAATCGTCCTGTTCGATCCTGCCGATGTATTTGAGGTAGCCGCCTCCCACCAAGAAAACGACCACACCGACAAACGCCCCAAGGATCATCGAATAGAAATATCCGTAAGCTCCCAAGTGCAGCCAAGAGATGAAGGCGACAGCAGAACCACCGGTGACCAGTGAAGTGACGATTGCATCGGCGGTCAGCAGTTTCAGATGGTTCATAGCACGCGACACATTGCCGAGATACAGCAAAAAGGCGTTCGTCGCATACATGAGCCAGAACAGCAACTGGTAGTTGCCAAGTCCACCGAAGAAGTCAAGCTTCAACAGAGGAAGCAGGCAGGCGACGATGACGCAGCTTATCAGCATGGCTATGAAACCGATGGTCACATAACGCTTGACGTTTTGGGAGTCATCGACCACAAACCGCAATACGGCGTCGGCAAACGAGAAGGAGGCCAACGGCACCATGAGCGTCACTACGGTAAGCGCCATATCGGTCACACCGAATTCGGCCTTGCTCATGTTGTATGTGTACAAGGGCACGAGCAGGAAGGTGATGAGTTTAGTGGCGAAGATATTTAAGGCGAATACGCCAATGTTCAACAGCAGGTTCTTGTATTTGCCCACAATAAACAAACCTCTTGGTTAGAGCACGCTGCGCGGTCAGCTATAACAACCCATGTTCTGCCAACATGGGATTAAGATTGGCATGCGAATCGTGAGAACTGACCTGCCGCGCCGGCACGCCAGCGACGGTGATCCCTGGCGTCGGAACATCGTGGACGACGACGGCATTAGCGCCTATGGCCACATCATCAGCCACCGATACTTTACCGATAACACGCGCACCGCTGCCAAGGAAGACGTTGTCTCCGAGTACCGGCGCGTCTCCGGATCCATTGGTCGCCCCAATGGTGGTGCACTCCTGGATGCGACAATTCTTTCCCACTCTGGCATTGCCATTCACTACAATGGTGCCGACATGAGCGATGGAAAGACCCGGGCCGAAAACATTCAGGGGAATAGAGAAACCAAACTTCTGACCGAACCCATGAACCCGATAATGCAGCCAATAGGAATAGAGTTTACCGAATGGTGTGCGATGGCAGTTCCTATAGAATTCCGCCTTTCTCAACAAACGCTCAAATCGCCATATGACGTCAAACGGCAGCGGGAAAGACCTCTTCTCACCCAAGGCGATACGGTCCTGCTCCAGATAGGCTTTATATTCCTCCCTGCTGGTAATCACAGTCGTTCTCCAATCATGGTCTCCATCGTTCCATATGCCCCAGCGAGGGTCCATAGCGTATAGTTTCTCGTCCTCAATGCGGTCTCCACGGCTTTGAGCGCACGACCTCCACCGAATGAGAACGTGCTAAATTCCTTTGTCTGCCGCAACAGATCACAGCAGCAGTCAAATACGAGCCTTCTCTGTTCCGCAGGCAATGCCTTCGTACGCCAGTAAGCCAATGGCCCCAATTGGTTCAAGGTAGTTTTATAGATTCTTTCGGTCCACGGCAAGGATGCAGTGCGGTAATCCGCGAGCATCCTCTTCGTGATCCAATATGTATCAACAGCTTTCTTTTTCCCGTGCATCGCATGGGAAATGGATCCGCTGCGTACCCGATAAAGATAACTGGTGTCACGGATCGTTTGTTCTGAATAACAAGGTTTCACAAAGTAAGCGAGTACAGTGTCCTCATACCATAGCTGTTCAGGAAACCGCACACCATCCCAAATCTTCCTCTTGTAGATTCGCGCCCATGCCGTGCCGTACTCATTGTCGGGAACACGCTCGAGAATTCGACCCTTCTCATCAATACGGGAGTATCCGGATGTGACGTAATCCTTCTTTGAGGCGATCAAGGCATCCATCAAGGTCTGGATATGGTCAGGTTCCAACGCATCATCTGAATCCACAAAAGCGATATAGTAGCCGCGAGATTCGTCGATTCCACGGTTACGAGCACCAGAGAAGCCTTGGTTGCTTTGGTTCACCACTCGGATACGAGTATCCTTTTTAGCGAATGAATCGATAATCTTTAACGAGCCATCCGTGGATCCATCATTGATGACGATGATTTCGAAGTTATAGGAAGTACGCTGATGCCTGATCGATTCCAGACAGTCTCCGATATAGGTCTCAACATTGTATGCAGGAACAATGACCGATAGATCACATTCCGGCTCGTACCTGTAGATAGCCCTACCATAATGATCCGGCTGAGGTTCTGGAGATACGGTCCGCAATAATGATTCACCAGCACCAGTAGTTTCTCTTCGTCCAAATAATGACGCAAAAGAAGCCGCGATAGAAAAGATTCCGGATCTTCCGGGGATATGACTATATAATCTTTTCAGAGAATCTTTTGACATGGATCAGCTCCTCACACGCCCCAATAGCAAATTCTTCAAAGAGGACATTGCTCGAATGAACACACCTAAACCGTACCTCTCCGAAATTACAACAATCCTGATATCGGGACGTAACAGTTTTACGGCACGTTTGCAACAATATGAATCTCTAAAGAACTCGGAGCCACGAACATGCACGCAAAAAGCAACGAAATCTCTATGCGACATAGATCCTGCAGCCAATTGCAGCAAAAGACCAGTGATCCACAAATTCACCATATAGACATGCGTAAGCATGTAATGACCCGGATATCGACTCTCCCATTGAGAAGCGTATCTGATCAATGCACCACGAGAAATCATGAGATCCTCATAATTCTTGGGATTGAATTTCTGAACAAGACTATCCGGATTGGGCCTGTAGAAATAGAGCACATCGGGAATGTATGCGAATGATTCAGCTTTATCAAACAGACCAACGATCTGGAGAAGATCCTCGCCGAAACTCAGTCCCTCATATTGCTCGTATCGATTGTAGGCATCGAATATCCGGCGCGAAAATGCTTTGGACCATATTGAGTTGAATCTATAGGTGTCACACAGACGACTAAGTATCTCGGCCTTGTTACCCGAAAAAAAGACACGTTCACCATCAAACATCGGCGAACCGTTAAGCGTGAAATGCTCGTCACGTCCACCTTCAAAACAAACGATGTCAGGATGATGATGTTGGAAAACCTTGTGAATACGTTCTAGCGCATTGTTCCTTAGCTTATCGTCGCTATCCACGGTCATGATAATATCTCCACGCGCAATAGCAAAACCGGCACGTCGAGCCATAAGAAGACCACGATTTTCTTGCTCAATGATTCGAATGATATCGGGGTAACCGATCTGAAACTGACGACACAACATGCCACTCGAATCCGTTGATCCATCATTGACAAGTATGATTTCGAAATCTTTGAACGTTTGCGAAAGAAGAGAATCAACACATTCCCGTAAATATCGTTCAACATTATAAACAGGTACAATTATAGAAAATAGAGGCATGATATTACCTTAATTTTTTCTTATCACTCGGGAACGTCAAAAGCAAAAAAGCAAAAGCCGTTGCAATAGCGGCGCAGACATAAGTATATTCCATATTAAAGAAAGCATTAATCAACCATTGCAGGACGAGCAGAGCATAAATATACCAAGGGGCATTGACTCTATTCACAAAACTGTTTCGAATCAGGAAAATCAATGGCAACAGATAGACAACCAAGCCGACTATACCATTGGTGACAAGAAGGTTGATGAAATCATTATGCGCCCAAATATTGATACCGATTTCTTGGTTGATCTCGTAAATCTTGTTAAAACCACCACCAAAAAGTAAATTCGTGAACCCAAATTGCGAGTATCGCAACATATCATGAGCCCAGAAAGAGCTTCTACCACTTGTCAGCGTATCCCAGAACCCTAGGTAACCTCCATGTGACGTCGAATTTATCTTAGAGGAAATAGACGAAACGGAAATAATGAAAGCAGCGAATACACCGCCGGCGACAAGAGATATGTAAAAACTTCTTTTAGAAGCCATAAACTCCCACATGAATAAGACGTACATGAGCAAGATAACACCCAAGTACGTTCTTGAATACCCCATGAAAGCGCAATAGAGAGGAAAAATGGACATGACACCATATATCCATCTATTTACATAGTCTCTCTTCAGGCATACTATAAGAAGAGTCAGAACCATCAAAGCGGTCGGGCTCAATCTAAATGAATCACCCGCAAAAGAACAGAAAAATCTTCCCTGCCCCTTGACCACATAATATGAACTGGGGAATGGAATCGACACTGCCACCAAAATGCACCATACAACCGCAATTCCTCTTATCCATTTCATGTCCTTCATTACCAGCATCCCCAAAGAATTTATCTTTGCAGAAAACATCGAAAACAAGAGAACCCAGAACAATAAGTAGACAACAAGATTTATATTGACAAATTTTCCATTTGTTATTGCTATACCAAAAATCGTCAACGCGATAGTAAGAAAAAGTAAAAACCAGTATCGCATCAGATAATTCGTAACTAATGCAGAAAGAATAAAACAGGTAACACTTAATGCAATAACTATCTGATTGATTGCGCTAAACCCCGGCTTAGCCTGCAACAATGTGGCCAATGGCAGCAACGTGATAATACGTACTGTCAACTTATTCAAATACGTCGAAGCTCTATCGATCTGTGCATTCGAAACTTTCGACACTAACGCACTGCTCATTGTGAAACCTTCCTGATTCGTCAAATATTCTCTGATTGATCAGTATGTCGCGTCCCTACCGCTGCCATGTTGTATTGCCATGAACCGTTTTACGGGAATCAAGCTTTCTCTTTCCGCTTATCCAAAAGATTACGGTAGACCCCCGCCAATTGCCTGATGTAGTCATTCTGCCGACACCTCTCATGCACATAGGAGCAGCAAGCTTCCTGCATATGTGGATAGTCATCCGAAGCCACACCCGAAGCCCGCAGCAGCGCACGCGCCAGATCCTCCCGGTTTCCGCTCTCAAACCTGAAACCGGTCTCACCTTCCACCACGAGTTCGGGGATACCGCCGATGTTCGCGCCGATCACCGGGGTCTGCGCGGCCAGGGACTCAAGACCGGAGTACGGCATGTTCTCACGCCATTCGGAGCACAGCACGCTGAAACGGGCGTTACCGACCTCGCGCTGCAGGTCCTCGCCGGTCTTGTAGCCGAGCAGACTAATGCGGTGCTCCGCCTCGTCGCCCGTCTGCTTGATGAGATCCTCAATGGTTTCCCGTTCCGGCCCGTCGCCCACGATGTGCAACGTCCAATCCCCGGGAAGGCCCTTGCCGGCGGCGTCCAGGAACGCACGCACGAGCGTGAGGATGCCCTTCTCCTTGGAGAGCCTGCCGAAGAACAGGAAATACGGTTCAACTGTGTCGAACTTGGCGGTGTTCGTGACCTTATGAGCCATCGCCATCTGGCTTTCGGTCAGGAAGTTCTGCATCGCGATGGTACGGCCCTTATATCCGCCCTCATCGAGCTTCTTCTTCATGAACTCGCTCGGCGCGATGATCCTGTCGATCTTGTCGTAGCTGTGGTGGTATTTGAGGAACTCGGCCTCCAGGAACGCGAGACCGCTCTTAGCCTTCGAGCCCTTCACACAGGTCTTCTTCACCGCATGAATGAAGTGACGGTCGAGGCAGTCGTCACACACGTTGCCGGCACCGTCCACCATCGTGTAGGCGGGGCACAGCAGGATGTAGTCGTGTGCCGTGTACACCACCGGCACATGATGCTTCTTCAGGTATGGCGCGTCCAGAATCGACAACGTGAGCTGGCGGTGCACGTTGTTCATGTGAATCAAGTCCGGCTTGAACTCCTCAAGCAACGCCTCGAACTTGCGCTTTGACTCGAACGAGTAGACAAGTGTGGCCGCTTCCTTCGCCTGCTGGAACGCGGAGATCTTACCCACGTAGTCCTTCTCGGACACGAAGTACTTGCTCCAGTAGCTCGGCTCGTTGTTCGGATGCTTCATCGAGAAGAACGCTACCTCGTGGCCGAGCGCCTTCAAGCCTTCGGCCAGCGCGAAGAAGTAAGTCTCCGCACCGCCCTTGCGGTAGAAGTACTTGTTGACGAGCAGAATCCTCATCAGGCCTCCTCCCCTCGGTAGAGGGCGAGCGTTCGGTCGACGACCCTGTCCCAACTGTACTTGGCAGTGATGTAGTCAGCGGCCGTGGCCTTGAGTGATTTCACGCCGGCGGGGTCGCCGAGCAGCACATGGAGCTTGTCGGTGAGATCGTCAATATCACCCTTGCGGAACGTCACGCCGTGGTCCTCGAGTACTTCGGCACACTCGGGAATATCGGAGGTCAGGCAGCAGTTGCCATAGCTCATCGCCTCAAGCAGGCTCATCGGCATGCCCTCAAGATCGCTCGGCAGCACATACACATAGGCGTTCGAGTACAGTTCCGCAAGCTCATGGCCTTCCGTGAACCCAGTCAGGACGATACGCGAATCTCCTTGCGCAGCGGCCTTGATCGTGTCGTAGTACTCGGCGGAATCGGAGGATCCACCGGCGATGACGAGCTTCTTGTCCGTATCGAGACGCTTGAACGCGTTGATCAGGTAATGCACGCCCTTCTCCGGTACGATACGGCCGAGGAACAGGATGTACCCGTCCTTCTCAAGTCCGTACTTGCGCGTGATCTCGTCCGCAGGCACGGGCGTATTGCGCTCGATGCCGTTCGGGATGAAACAAACGTCGCGGCCGTACGTGTCCTTGAAATACCGCTGGACGTTACGGCTCAGGACGATCACCTCGTCCGCGCACGTCGCGGCGGTGCGCTCCCCCAGCTTCAGATACGTGGACGCGAACTTGCCCCATTTGGCGCGCTGCCAGTCAAGACCGTGGATCGTGGCGACCGTACGGATGCCCGCCCAATGCGCCAGACGCAACGGCACGCAGGGACCCTCCGCGTGGTAATGGATCACATCGGGGCGGGCCATAATGGCCTTGACCGTCGCAAAGAACGAGGAGGTGAGCGCGGCCAGACCCTTCGCGTCGATCGTGGTAACAGGGATGACCTTCACGCCCTTGTAAATGAACGGCTTGTCGTTCCGGTTGGACTCGTTGTCAAACCGTTCGCCGGCGACGTTGTGGCCCTTGCGGTTGTACGCCACCACCTGCTCTCCGCGCGCGGCCATGCGGGTGGTGAGCTCGTCCACGACGATCTCAATGCCCCCCTCGCGTGAGGGAATGCGCTTGTGTCCGATCATGGCAATCCGCATTACAAGCCGGCCTTTCCTCTGTCTCTTCGACTCTTCCTTATTGCTTCTGCGAACCGGAACACCCATCCGAACTAATACGAACAAGTCAGAACAGGCGAATGCCGAATCGCATCAAATTTACCCTCACTATAACTCAACAGAGGTAACTACGGGGGGTCAGCTTCTACGAGAAGGCAAAATGTGAACGGTCACGAACGGATTGGCTCCGATCAGTACGCACCCTTGTGGCTCAGGACCGCACCGACGGTGCGGAACAGGAGCACCACATCATCAGGCATCTACCCCTAAAACATGAATACATATATATCCAAAAATTAGAATATACATACCCATAAATTGTCACTTACCCCTTTTATTGATATAATATACCCAGTTTTTAAGGCATACAACCTATGAAAGATGGCATCTTGGATGGAACTGCAGCAGATAGTGCAACACGTGCTGGAATCCCGTTGCGAAACGCAGACTCTGGAGATCAAAGCCGCCGCCGAAGGCACACCCCGCGTCTATGACACCCTATCGGCGTTCTCGAACCAAAACAAGGGCGGCATCATCCTGTTCGGCATCGACGAGCAGCATGGGTTCGACATCTGTGGAGTATACGACGCCCAGGATCTCCAGAAGAAGGTGCACGGGCAGTGCGAATCCATGACGCCCGAGATACGACCAGCGTTCGAGACCATGGTGGCCGACGGGAAAACCATAGTCGCCGCCTATATCAGCGGACACCCCATGAGTGAGCGTCCGGTATACCGCACAAGCAAAGGCATCACCGAAGGTTCGTACACGCGTATCGGTGATGCCGACGTGCGTATGACCGCCACGGAACTCTACGATATCGAGACGTTCAAGGAAGGCCGAAGAGACGACATCAGCACAAGTCCCGCAGCGTCACTCGACGCACTCGACGCAAGGAAAATCAGCCGGTTCATCCTCAACGCAACCAAAGAACGCCCACTGCTGTCGCGTCGCACGGATGACGAGATCCTGTCGCTGACGGGCATCATTCGCGATGATCGGCCCACACTTGCCGGAATGCTCACGCTCGGCGACTATCCACAGCGGGCATACCCCAATCTGTGCATCACCGCCATCGCAGTCAACGGCACCTCCATCAGCCCCGACGCCACAGGGGAACGGTTTCTGGACAGCAAACGATACGAGGGAACCATCGAAGACATGCTGGAGGGCGCGCAGAGCTTCGTAGCCCACAACAGCAGAACCAAAGTGGTCATCAAAGACGGAGAGCGCATCGACGTTCCGGAATATCCGGAAACCGCAATACGTGAGATAATCCTCAATGCGTTGATGCACCGCGATTACGGCCCCTACTGCAACGGCACACCCGTCAGACTCACCTTGTTCTCCGACAGGCTGGAATGTTGGAATCCCGGCGGCGTCTACGGCGGACAGAACATCGACGACATCGGATATGCCAACATGCCTACGCGAAATCCGACGTTGGTATCTCTCCTCGAGATACAGAAGACCGCCGAGAACCGCCACTCCGGCATTCCCGTCATCCGGGAGGAGGCAGCATCCAGAGGACTGCGGCAACCGGAGTTTCTGGACAGAAACGGATCGTTCCTCGTACGGTTCTTCAACGAGAACGCCGTTCCGTCAGCTGACGACCAAACGACCGCGACAGTGAACCGAGTCGAAACCTTCGCACGGCAAGACACCTCTCAATTGACCCACCAAACGGACGATGACCATCACGACCATCATGGAAACGTCAGGAACAACCCCGAGACCATGCGCCGCATGATTCTGCGTTATTGCCATGAGCCACGTTCCGCGAAGGACATCGCCGAACATTTCGACTACAACATAACCTATATGCGCAAAACGTTCATCCGGCCCATGGTCGAGGAAGGAGCTCTGACCAGAACGATGCCCGACAAGCCACGAAGCAAATACCAGCGGTATCTGGCGACGGATCAGCACACAGCCTTATGATCCAGCGACTCAGTACGCGCCCTTGTGGCTCAGGACCGCACCGACGGTGCGGAACAGAAGCACCACATCACCGAGGATCGACCAGTTCTGCACGTACGCGACGTCCAACGCCTCGCTCTCCTCGGCGGACAGGTCTGACCTGCCGGACACCTGCCACGGGCCGGTGATGCCCGGCTTGACCAGCATGCGCGTGGCATACAGGCGGTTGTAGCGCGCGTACTCTTCCGGCAGCGGCGGACGCGGCCCCACCACGGACATCTCACCCAGCCACACATTGATGAACTGCGGCAGCTCGTCGATCGAGAACCGTCGGATGAAATGGCCGACCTTCGTGATGCGCGGATCATCCTTCATCTTGAAGATGAACCGGTCCTTCTGACCGGTCTCGGCGGCGAGCTTGGCCTTCAGGGCATCCGCGTTGACCACCATCGAACGGAACTTGAGCATTTCGAACGGCTTGCCGCGCAGGCCGATGCGCTTCTGCTTGTAAAACACCGGGCCGCCGTCAGTCACCTTGATGGCGATCGCCACCGGCAGTGTGATGATCAGGGACAGCACGATCGCCACCGACGAGACGATCAGATCGAACACACGCTTGATGATGCGGCTCGCCGGGGAATACTGGGCGAGGCGCTGCGTGATGATCGTCGTGCCCTGGATGGAGCGCACCTGAATCTCATGGTTCGCGGTATCGCCCGCGGAGGCGACCATCGCGATCTCCAGGCCGAGGGTCTCCATACGCACGGAGAAGATGTTGTAGTTGTCGGAGTACCGGCGGAACACGTCGGCGACCATCACGGTCTGCGCGTTCATGTCGATGATGCGTTCGGCGAGCGTGTGGTCGTCGTACCGGATCACGGGCAGACGGTGGCCCAGCGAGGCCGTGACCGCGCGGTCGACCGCGTCCGCGTCGTCATCGGGGACCACCAGACCGGACGCCTTGTCCAGACGGACCGGGCAAACCGCCACCGCACGGTAGTTGAGCTGGTCGCGACGTGCGAGGAACCGCAGCGTGCGCCCGATGCCTTCGGGGGATCCGACGATCACCGTGCCGTAGGAGTAGCCGCCCCGCTCGCGGGTGGTGACGATCACGCGGCGCATGATGGCACGTTCGACCATCGTCAGCACACCAGCAGCCAGCACGATCAGGCACAGCGTGCTGAAATACAGGTTCAAGTTGAGGACGAAGCACAACGCGCACAACGCGCCCCACGTCTGCACCATGCCGACGAACAGCAGCGAATTGAGCTGGTAGCCATCACCCATCACATGACGGTGGTAGACGCCCACCGTGTGCAGGCACAGCACGAAGATCAGGGCAGCAACCACCAGATAGACGGACAGGTCGAACTCGAAGCCGCCGAAACGATTGGCATACAACGGCATCGGTTGGCGCCAGTACAGGTTGATGACCGTGACGCCGGCAATGATGAACATGGCAGCGTCGACCAGCATCAGGGCGAGGTTGACGAAGAAACGCCAGTACAGCACCTGGGACAGCTGCCGTTGGCGGATGTCGCTCAGCTGCTCGTCGGTACGCTGCGCCCCCTGCCTCCCGGGCACGCCCATAGATAAATCCGAACCCATGTCTCCCGCTCTCATCCTATCGTTTCCGTCTCTCATCTCGCATCCCGCGACGCTGTCCAGTCTATAGTCCGCGCCGTATGTCCTAAGCGCAAGATCTCACGGAGATGAGACCCACTATAATACAGGAGACACCCCTTTACCCGGGAACAAGGAAGGGATTAGGAAGGCGGACACGGGGGGAGCCAAACCTCCAAGACGCTGGGAGGAGCCGTCGGGGTTCAACGGGCCCCAGCCGTCGGGATACCACCGTTACCGCTGGCGGTGACGACATCCGCCGCCAGCAGGGTCACGTCCGATTCAAGCTTCGCATATCGTCTCTTCATCATTATTCACTGCTGTTCCGCTTGGTTTGCTTCTGGATGTCCCGGGGTTCTTGGGTTTGATGTACACCCATCCGAAACGCTGCCCATCGGCCATCACTGCGGGCCGACGACTCCGGCGGAACCGGCATCGTGGCTGGCCCATGTGCGTTCGGCGGACAGGATCGGCCAAGGGAATTCGACCCGGGCGTCCTCATACGAACGACCGGTCAACAGTTCAAAGGAGGCCGCCAGATGGGATTCATCGACGGAACCACCATGCCCATCGGACTCATCGGACCCGTCGGAGTCTTCGGCCATCGCATGCATCCGATACAGCGAAGCCAGCAGCAGCACACGGTCGAGCACTCCCAACGCGATGGCCGCATCACGCGAGTCATCGGGAATGTAGATGCACCGCATCGCCTGGGTGACCATCGTGGAGGCGTCTGCGCGTTCGACGGGGGCGCCTCCGCCGGGATGCGCAGCATCGGCGGAACCGGCGAAACACCAACCGCCGAGCGGATACGTAACAGCCTCGCTCCTCCAATCAGAACCGATCCACCACGGCGTGCCCGACGCGGCGATATAGACGTCACGTCCGTCGTGCACCTCGGACAACGCAATCCAACCGCTGCCGACGAGTCGTACGCCATCACCCAGATACCGCCGCCACAGCAGCGCATAACGCTTCGCGGCGTTGAATGGGTCGACTGGGACGTTGGAGGCAGCGGAACCGGACGACGACGAGAACAGGTACGCGCAGTTCTCGTACTCGATGCATACGCCACTCACCGCGATGACCTTCCGGCGGGCGAAACCGTCGAGCATCATGTGGCATATGCTCTCCAACGCCAATCGCGGCAATCCCCAGCGCGGATGGCGATGCGACAGTCGGCGCATGATTCGCTCGGAAACGGCGCTGCGCACCGGGGAGCGGTCAGTCACCATCCAATCGGGGATGATGAACGGCTCGAACCGCCCCAGCTGCGTGGACAACAGGCCATGCGACTCGACCACGCAGTCAAGGCCGGCGATCCGGCACGAGAACCGGCCGGATTCGGGAATCACGCCTTCCATGACTCGTACAGCTCCCCCGTCAGTCCTTCGAAACTGGTCCTCACCGCGTCCTCGCTCATATCGCAGGTCAGCACGTAGACCGGAACAGCCTTGAGGATCGCGTTGAGCATGTCCATCGCCTTAGTTGCCTGAGCCGGATCATTGGTCAGATAGATGCGGTTGACAAGCTCGTCCAGGGACTCTTCCGTCGTGGCCTGACGGATGGTGCTATGGACGCCGCCCTCGGCACGTCTGAGAATGCAGATCGCGGCGAGCGGCACCTGCACGTTGTTCTGCCAGCCCTCCTTGCCGCACCATGGGGTACCGCATGCGAGTATGCCATCGGCGACTGAGATAATCGGCTTGTCCCCGTTCACCACCCGTACCGCATCGCCCAGATACCGACGCCACAGACGGATGTGCGTGGATTTGCCAGTGCCATGGTAGGCGGTGAAGACATAGGCCTTCCCGCCGAACTCAACACACGCGCCATGGAAGGTGAGCCGGTCGAATCGCAGCATCTGGCGCGACACCTGATCGTAGATGCACGTCCATTCGGCGATGAGCGGCACGGTCCCGGGATGGCGACGAATCAAATCCGCCACACGCCCCCCCCCTCGAACCGTACACGGACCGGCGTGGCGGCTGCGGTAACGGCGCGCACATCATATCCGTCGCAGCGCGGCGGCACCCCGGGATCCCGATACTCGATGCGGCAATCAACCCCGGCGACCGTACAGTCGAACAAACTGGTCAATTCACTGCTTCTATTTCTCTACTTCGCGGACGACGAGGGCGCGGAGGTGGATTCGCCGAAATCGTACGAATCACTCGAATCTTCTGAGGAATCGCCGTTCCCCGTGACCGGCTTGCCGGTGCCGAAATCGACTGTGGAGCCGTCGTCCGCCGGCTGATCGGGAACCGACTGCTCGACCTTCATCGACGGACCGTCATCGGATGCGCCGCCCTTCGGGGCGATGCCACCCGACTTGCCGGACTGCGCATCGTAGTTCGTCGAGGTCGAAGCGCCACCGGGGGGATTGCTGTTGCCGGCTTCACCGGAATGAGACATGAGCGCCCATACGCCGAGGGCGACGGCCAACAGCAGAGCTACCGCCACTGCTACGATGACCGCCGTCCTCGGAATACGTGTGGACGCGGAATGATCACCGTGCGCCATCAGCAGCAATGCACTCAGGCGTGGGGTTCTCGAAGTCGCAGTTACCGTCGCCGCCACCGCCGATTGACGGAACAGTCTCGCTGATTATCATATCCGTGGCGACGATGTCGTTGTTCATGAGCTTGACCACGATCATGCTCGGCTCTTCATATTGCTTCATGATTGATGCTCCTTAGATAATTCAGGAAAAACGTGAAGATAGATCACTTCACTGGAGCGGCTTAGCGGCCGAGACACCGCTTTCGGCGGTGGGCAGCGTGAAGTCGCTGCCGCCGGCGATGCCACGGGAAACGCTGGTGCCGTCAAGGGTGGTCCACTGCGGGGTGGCGGTGACCTGGCTGTCCGCCCACTCGCCGGGGATGCTGGTGAGCGTGCCGACGGCCCAGTACTTCGCGTCGCTGCCGGACTTGCCGTAATCGGCCGGGGTCAGCGCGACGGTGCCGGAGCCGTTGACCGAAGCGGTCTTGTACAGGGTGGTCGTCCTGACGACGAACTTCTTGGACAGGTTCTGCGTCGGGTCATACAGCGTGAGGTTCACAAACGCAAAGCCGTTGAAGTGCGCGTTCGGCACGGCGGAGTAGACGCGGATGGCGAACTTGCCGTTCGTATTGACGGCGGAGCGCTGGACAAACACGTTCTGCGTCTCCTTGCTCACGAAGTAACCGAACGGGAAGCGCGGGTCGCCGGTGAAGTTCGTGAGCGGCTCCTCCAGCTTGTCATCCCTGTACCAGCCGGCGAACAGGCCGTTGTCGGTGGGCTTGGTGAGGTCGCCGTTGTAGGGCAGCTTCGCCGGGTTGGTCCAGCCGCTGTAGTTGGAGGAATCGTAGTATGTGTACGTATTCTTCGCACCGGGCGCGCCGTACAGGGTGGCGGTCGGGGTGACGCCTTCAGCGGCGCTGACGAACTTGCCGTCGTTGAAGGTAATCTTCGCGTAGACGACCAAGTCCTTACGGACGGAGGAAGTGGAGCCACCCAGCTTGTTGGTGTTCGGCACGACCAACGAGCTCGGGGACTGGCCGCTCATGTTGTTCACGTTCTGGGCGTTCGCGTCGTTGGCGACTTGACCGGCGAGGGACTCGGCGGACGAGACGTTGCCACTGAAGACGCGCAGCTCGGGCTTGTTCTGATCTTCGGTGAGGGAGCCGAGATTGGCGTGGCCGTACTCGGTGGTGAACGCATACGGCTTCTCATTAGTCGGGGTCTGGAACTCGGTGGCCTTGAAGCCGTACACCTCCCCGTTGCCGAAGACGATCGGGGTGGCCGGATCCTGCGGACGCAGGTAGGCCTTCGCGTCAGCGGAAAGCAGATGGATGGACTTGCGGGCGCCGCTGTTGAGGTCCGCGGTGCGCAAGGTGCCACCTTCGATGTAGGCCTTGGCCGAGCCATCAAGGGTCAGCGAGGCATTGCCGCTCTTGACGGAGGAGCTGTCGATGTCGGGCGTGATCTCGCCGGCGGTCTGGGTGTAGGTGCCGTCCTTGACGTACACCTCCTGCACGCGGGCGCTGCCGCCCACCGTGACGTCCGCGCCCCAGGTGTTGACGGCGTAGGTGTCGTTGTCGGTACCGGAGTTCTCGTTGACATACACGCCGTCGGTGATGTTGATCTTCACGTTGGAGACGCGCTCGACCGTCTCGGCGACGCTAACGTCGAAGGACGTCTCGCCGATCTTGCTGTTGTTGGTGACGATCGCGCCGGACGCGGCGCGGATGGCCTGAGTGCCGCCGTAGTTGCTGCCCCAGTCGGCGCCCGCGCTCTGCAGGTTGAGGGTGGAGTTGTTGCCGACGAGGATGCCGATCGCGCGGCCGACGCCGCCGTTGGTGTACAGGCCGGAGCCGTTGGTCAGGTTGAGGGTGGCGCCGGTGATGGACACCGGAATCTCGGAGGGGTACGTCGGCCAGTTCTCGATGCCGTCGTTGACCTTGAGGTTGTCAAGCGTGAACGTGCCGCCCGTCACGTGGAAGTGGGCGTAGGAGACGGTGTGGCCGTTGCCCATGATGGTGACGGTGTTCGTGACGTTCAGGTTGGTGTACTCGCCCGAAGGATGGCCCCATCCCGTGTTGGCGATGTCATCGATCACGTTGATGGTGTCGACGGAGCCCGCGTTCGACTGGTTGAGGCATCCCTCCAGGGACGACCAATTGTCGGCCTCACATGTGCTGGCGGCGTTGGCGGTCGGGACCACGGCCAGACCAAGAGCGCCGAGCATGGCGGCGCCGATCAGCGAAGTGAGCCCCTTCTTCGCAAATTGTTGGATGTTCTGCATATTCCCTCTGTTTCCTATACGCACCCGGCGCCTATACAAGCACGCAGAGCGTCTCATATGCTTCGGCAGCCATCGTATGTAGAGGCCGTCTCACAGGAACGGAGAGAGGTGAATGAAAAATGAATCGGACTTTGAGGCGTTCTTACCAGACGATTTCGAAGGGGCTTCATACCTTGCCTTCATTGGATTTGCTGCATTTACGTGACACACGTCTCTATTTCGTTATTTGAGATATTTTGTCTCGGAAAACGGATGATATTGCGACTGTTCAGGGCGAAGCCGCTTCTAGCCGGCCCTTCACCGAAACTACTCCCCACCGAGAGTGATGACGGCATCGCAGTAGTCGAGGACCTCGTGACGATGGGTGACGACGAGCACGGTACGGTCCTCCAACGCCCGGATGCGTTCGAGCATCGCGTGCTCGGTGACAGTATCGAGCGCGGAGGTGGACTCGTCGAGCAGCAGCACCGGCGCCCGGCTATACAGCGCACGCGCCACAGCGATGCGCTGCATCTGCCCTTCGGACAGGCCAGTCCCACGCTCCCCCAGCTGGGTCTCATACCCCTGGGGCAGCTGCTCGACAAAGGAATCGGCGTCGGCGATGCGGCACGCCTCGCGGACCCGGTCATCGTCGATTGACGACGAATCCGGATCCGGATCGGCGAAGGCGACCGCCTCGCGGATCGTCCCGCTCATCAGATAATTGCCCTGCGGCACATACGCGAAGAACCCGCGGGGGATGTCCGCCGGCGGAATGAGCGTTGCGGGCCGTCCGTACGGCGCCGCCGCGCCCGAGGCGCCGCCCAGCGCGACGCCGATCCGCCCCGACTGCGGGCGATACGCCCCCAGAAGCAGTTTCATCAGGGTGCTCTTGCCGATGCCGCTGCGACCGGTGATCGCCACGAAATCGCCCTTGCGGATATCGGCGGAGAAGTCACGCAGCACCTCGTTGCGCCCATAGGTGAAATCGACGTGGTCGAACCGGATGGCCCCGGCGCGGGAATACAGGGCGCGGACGGCGTCCGGCCGGAGGGACTTGGCGGAGTCGGCGGAATCGACGTCGTCGCGCACCGCGCCCTCGGCATCGAGATCCATCAGACGCTCTGCGCTGGCGAGCATGGCCGCGTGACGCGGGAATATGCCGCCCATCATCGCGAACGGCGACTGAATCTGGCCGATCAGCTGGATCACGGCCATCATCGTGCCGTAGCTGATCGTCCCGTGAAGAATACCGAACCCACACCAGACGAAACCGATCAGATAGCCGACGTTCATCGCGGTCGATAACCCCGTGCTGGCCACCGCGCCGACGAAGACGCGACGCATACGCGCGCGCTGATGATCGACCATACGGTCACCGGCCTGACGACGCACCTTTGCAAGCACACCGAATGCCTGAATCACCAACAGGGACTCCAGACACTCCTGCATGAACGAACGGACACGGCCCTCCGCCTCCTGCACACGCTTATGCAACCGCTTCAGCACGCCACGCAGCAGAAACGACGCGCCGGCCATCGCGCATCCGCCCACGACGAACACCGCGGTCAGCACCGGGGCCAACACCACCATCACCGCGACGACGCCGACGATGCGGATCACCATCGACACAGCGCTGGGCAGCAACGCCACCACCGAACCGCTCACCACGGTCACGTCGGAGGTGAGACGATTCATCAGCTCACCGGAATGGTAGCGCCGCGAATCGGCGATGGGAGCGGCAAGCACACCCGCGAACACGTTGGAGCGAAGCCGATTGTCCATCGAACTGCGCGCGCGTTCGGAAACGACCACGACAAGCGCGCGCAACCCGATCTGCACGACAATCGCAAGCGCGAAGACCACCGCCTCATGGACAAACGCCGACTCATCGCGGGCGACGGCGGCGTCGATCGCACCGCGCATCATCAGCGCATACCCGACGCCGATCGCGGCCATCGCGGCCTGCAGCACGCACAGCACGACCACCAGCCACGATGAGCGTCCGAACACGGACAGCATCCAGCGGTAGGTGCGCCACGTGGAGGGGGACGCGGCGGGGCCGGAACTGGCAAAGGAACTCATGGAAACGTCGGGGCCGGAATCGACGGTGTTCGGGGTCATATCAGCCATCGTACAGGCACACGATACAGGCTGTATACGGCACAGGCCGCACGGCACGCGCGGAAACCCATACAACAGCCAGCGGCGGATTCATCAAAAAACGCGTGACCGTTGGGCCGAATACCGTTCCGCCCTGATGCCCGCCCTCCATCCGGCCTTGTGGTCGGCCTCCATTATCGGACGGACAGCGGATGTGGCGGCATCAGCATCTCAATGCAGACCGGTTCTGTCCTGCGCAACCGGCTCCTTCATCTCTTCCCAGCGGAGAGCGGAGAACACGGGGCTCGGCCTGCCTTTCCCCCAGTCAGTAACCAGTCAGTTCTCTTCTGGTCATATCCGTACCATAAGCAACCCATCATCCCCGGTTCTGGGCATATCCGTACCACGAAGACCCCGATATCTCCGTTTTCATGGCGATCATATGCCCAGAAATCCATTCACGGCACGCATATGCCCAGAATAATTGGTAGGGATATGCCCAGAAAACCAGCGAGCCGGCTCCCATCAGCCTCCATAGCGATAGAACATTCGTTCGATTCCTCCAGACCGTCCGAACCGTCCGTCACGGTCGTGCCGCCGCCGATCGTGGTGCGGTTGGTTACCGTCGGTTCCTAATGAGCGGTCCTCGACTACAGGTCATCACACAGGCTGTCCAGCTATCTCGGTTGTAAGGGGTATATTAACGCCATCTCGGACAGGTATCTGCTTTGCAAGGGGTACCCAAACGGCGAAACAGCAAGTACTATGGTCGGAATTCCAACGGGAATACATGGGCTTTTCGACGTTGAGGTACCCCTTGCAAAGCAGATACCTGTCCGCAGAAGCGCTAATGTAC
>NZ_JFAO01000029.1:0-55430 GCF_006408945.1 Bifidobacterium sp. UTBIF-78 | reverse complement strand
CAATACAAAACGGGACGAAACATAAGTCGATGATGATGAACACTTATGTTTCGTCCCGCAATCAGCCCGGAGTCGGCAATTACCCGTTGCCGCCGGTCGAAATCGAACCCGGTTGGATTCAGCGCCCGATCGAAATGAGCGCCTAGTCGAAATCAGCACCGAGGGCCGCGAGCTTGCCGCGGAAGTCCGCGTACCCACGGTCGATGAGCGAGATGCCCTGCACATTGGACGGGCCCTTGGCCGCCAACGCGGCGATGAGGTGCGAGAAGCCGCCACGCAGGTCGGGCACGTCGATGTCGCGGCCGGTCAGCGGGGTCGGTCCGAAGATCACGGCCGAATGCTTGTAGTTGCGCTGCTGGAAGCGGCACGGCAGGGAGCCGAGGCACTCGCGGTACAGCTGGATGGTCGCGCCCATCTGCACCAGCGGCTTGGTGAAGCCGAACCTGTTCTCGTACACGGTCTCGTGCACGATCGACAGGCCGTTCGCCTGCGTCAACGCCACGACCAGCGGCTGCTGCCAGTCGGTCATGAAGCCGGGGTGCACATCGGTCTCGATGGCCACGGGCTTGAGGTCGCCGCCCGGATGCCAGAAGCGGATGCCCTTGTCGGTCACGTCGAACTCGCCGCCGACCTTGCGGAACACGTTGAGGAAGGTCATCATCTCCGGCTGCGTGGCGCCCTTGACGAAGATATCGCCATGCGTGGCGAGCGCTGCGGCGGCCCAGGAGGCGGCCTCGATGCGGTCGGTGAGCGACGTGTGGGTGAAGCCCTTGAGCTCCTTGACGCCTTCGATGCGGAAGGTGCGGTCCACGTCCACGGAGATGATCGCGCCCATCTTCTGCAGCACGGCGACCAAGTCCATGATCTCCGGTTCGATGGCCGCGCCGGACAGCTCGGTCTTGCCCTCGGCGAGCACGGCGGCGAGCAGCGTCTGCTCGGTGGCGCCCACGGACGGGTACGGCAGGTGGATCTTCGCGCCGTGCAGACCGTCCGGGGCGGTGATGTGGATGCCGTCCTCATGCTCCTTGTCCACCGTGGCGCCGAGCTTGCGCAGCGTTTCGAGGTGGAAGTCGATTGGACGGCCGCCGATCGCGCAACCGCCGAGGGCCGGGATGAACGCCTCACCGAGACGGTGGACCAACGGGCCCGAGAACAGGATCGGGATGCGCGAGGAGCCGGACAGCGTGTCCACATCGGCCACATCGGCCAGCTGCACATGGGAGGCGTCGATGGTGACCACACCGTCAGCGCCGTTCACATCCACGGTCACGCCGTGCAGACGCAGCAGATCGGAGACCACATGCACATCACGAATCTCCGGCACGTTCTTGAGCACGGACTTGCCGGGGGCCAGCAGCGCGGCCACCATGGCCTTGCTGACGAAATTCTTCGCGCCGCGCACCTTGATGGTACCGTTCAGCGGCTTGCCGCCCTCGACATGCAGTACATCGTTCGGATTCTCAGCCACGCCAATTCTCCCATTCCTCATGCGGTTCGGCCAAACACTATCGTCAAGTGTGCCATAACCCATGTGCGCACATCGTGAAAGGCGACGCGAATGCGCTGCCGGCCGAAGCAATCGCGGCAATGGCGGCATCCGGCATCATTCATTGGTACAGTTGGCACCTAGGGACCGGCCGAAGCGGACCGGTCCGCGACCACGGAACGGCAGCGCGAGACCGTCACGACGAATTTCGCCGCACGAACGAGCGCATCGCCGCCCGCCTATCCAGCAAAGGAGCATTATGACCACCGTCGCCGTCATCGGCTGCACGCACGCCGGCACGTTCGCCGCCACCTCGATTCTCGCCGAGCATCCCGATTGGACCGTTCACGTCTTTGAGCGCAACGGTACCCTGTCCTTCCTGTCCTGCGGCATCGCCCTGTGGGTGGGCGACCACGTCTCCGACCCGAAGAAGATGTTCTACTCCTCCCCCGAGGCGCTGGCGCAGGCGGGCGCGACCATGCACATGCGCACCGATGTGACCGACGTGGACCTTGCGGCCAAGACCCTCACCTACCGCGCGCTGGACGTGGACGACGCGCCCGAGCAGACGCTCGCATTCGACAAGCTCGTGGTCACCACCGGTTCGCGCCCGGTGATTCCGCCGATTCCGGGCATCGACAGCCCCCATGTGCTGCTGTGCAAGAACTGGGATCACGCCATCGCAATCAAGGAGAAGGCCAAGACCGCGAAGTCCGCGGTGGTCATTGGATCGGGGTACATCGGCGCCGAAATCGCCGAGCAGTTCAGCCTGACCGGTGTCACGACCACGCTGGTGGATGGTCTCGACCGACCGTTGGCCAACAACTTCGACAAGGCCATCACCGATCAGGTGGCGGCCGCGTTCGAGGAGCACGGCGTCACGCTGGCGCTCGGCCAGAAGGTGGTGGAGTTCCGCGACAACCCGGACGACACGGTCACCGTGGTCACCGAGAAGGGCGAGTACACGGCCGAGATGGCGATTCTCGCGGTCGGATTCCTGCCGAACACCGACCTGCTCAAGGGCAAGGTGGACATGCTGCCGAACGGCGCGATCATCGTGGACGACTACATGCAGGCCTCCGTGCCGGACGTGTACGCCGCCGGCGATTCGGCCACCGTGTTCTACAACCCGACCGGCAAGCACGACTACATCCCGCTGGCGACCAACGCCGTGCGCCAGGGCCTCTTGGTGGGCCGCAACATCGAGGCCCCGACCGTGAAGTACATGGGCACGCAGGCCACCTCGGCCGTGCAGCTGTACGACCTGTCGCTGGCCGCCTCCGGCCTGACGCAGGCAGGTGCGGAACGCCGCGGGCTCACGGTGCGCGAGACCTCGCTCGTCGACGACTACCGCCCGGACTTCATGCTCACCACCACCCCGGTGACCTCGATCCTGACCTGGGACCCCGAGACCCGCAAGGTCAAGGGCGGCCAGTTCTGCTCCAAGGCGGACATCTCCGGTGCGGCGAACGTGATCTCGATGGCCATTCAGGCCGGGTTCACCGTCGATCAGCTGGCCAACGTGGACTTCCTGTTCCAGCCGAACTTCGACAAGCCCGTTTATTACGTGGGCGCGGTCGCCATGAAGGCCGCCGCCGAGGCCTGAGCCGCGGTTCAGGCGGGGTTGCGGACCGCAAACGGGGCACAAACTGGGTACAGGCGAACCGCAAAACCTTGCAACGCAGGATATCTGCGTTGCAAGGGGTACATTCCGAACATCCCGGAGAGCTATCTGCTTTGCAAGGGGTACGTGCAACGCGATATTTCGACTATGAGGCGCGGTATTGCAACGCCAATACACCGTCTTTCAAGGAACAGGTACCCCTTGCAAAGCAGATAGCTCTCCGCAGGACCGCAGATGTACCCCTTACAAAGCAGATAGCCGTCCCAACGCATCCTCGGATGGCATCAGGACGGCTTGGACGGATGAACGCTCGGGCGCGGGGCTGTCGTCAGGCGCGGAGCTGCGCTTTAATCTTGTGCGCCAGCTCGGCATCCCACATGGCGCCGGTGGCGGACATCACGCTGTCGGCGCCGGCGGCCTTATACGCCGCGTAATCGTCCGGAGATACCACACCGCCGACGCCGTTGATTTCGAAATCAAGTCCCAAACGCTCGCGGAGGGCGGCCAAACGCCTCACCATGTCGAGGCCGGCGCCGCGAATGGCGTTGCCGCACACGCCGGAACGGTCCCGCCCCGCGCCGGGCAGCGCCTGATTGCCGTCCTTGTCCACCAAGCGCGCGGAAATCGTGTTGATCGTGCTGAAGCCTTGGACCGTGCCGCGGCCGACCGTGGAACGCACCATAAGTTCCAGATCGCCGTCGCTCGGAATGAACGCCAGCTTAATCATAAGCGGCGTGTCTCCGATCTCGTTCTTGACAGCCTCGGTGATGCGGCCGACCAGCAACGGGTCGTGGCATAGCAGCCGATTATGCCCCTCGTTCGGGCAGCTGGTGTTCATCACCATGAGCCGCGCCCCGGTCTCCTTGACCAAGCGGGCCGTGGTGGCGTGGTCGGCGATGTACTCCGCCTCGCTCATGCCTTCGACGCGCGAACCCTGGAAGCTCGGCACCAGCACCTGGCCGGGGCCGGCAGCGGCGATGGCCGCACGCATATCAGGCTGCCAGACGTCCGGGTCCTGGGAGGGCACACCGAAGCTGTTGGAGATGGAAATCGGCAGCTCGTAGTTGGTGTCCGCCAACACGCCTTCATCCAGTTCGGCGCTGCCGGGCGTCAGCGAGCCGTCCGCGGACTTCGGATGGACGGCGAGCACGTTCGGGAACGGGTTGCAGCCCCACGCGCGCGAACGGACGGTCTTGTAGGTCGCCAGATCGAACCCCATACGGAAGGCGGCAGTGGTGAAGCGGCTGTTAAGCAGCGGCCCCGCGGGAATGCCGAACGCCAGATCGACCGGCTGCCCCATGAAGGCGGCAGCCCCGGTTCCGGCCTTCGAAGCCCCTTCATTGTCGGCCCCGGCACTTTCATTTTCAGCGGGCGCGGATCCCCGCTCCGGCACCGACGCCTGCGGCAGCGCCTGTGCAAACGCCCCGAACGGGCCCTTCGCGTAGTTGTCTTCGTACGTACGGCTCACATCGTAAAAAGGCTCGAAATCGCTCATAAATCAACGATAAGCCATGCCCGGAACCGCACGCGCCCGAAACGGCCGCGAGGATGATGACGTCCTTCGGCGCAGCCCGGCATGGCGCATCAGGGCATGGCACGGCACGCCCGACGCGCAAAAACGGAAATGGCCTCTCCCTCCGACCCGACGAGGGCAGAGATTCCTATCTTCGAGACATGCTTGACCGTATCGACAGGCGCCGACCCGGCGGGGACGTCGCCGCACCATCATTTCGCATGCGATTTCACTGTGGGTAAAACCCCGGAATGTTCCGGCCGGAATGGAATTGGGTGAAGTGAAGGTCAAAGGTTGAGAGCCCGGGAGGGTTCCGGAACCGGCCACGATAGCCGCCCGCCGACCGCAAGGTCCACGGGCCGGCAAGCCAAGCCGGTTCTCTCCTATTCAAGGAGTACCGATTATGGCAATGTTTCCGGCTTTGATGAATGACACGATGTTCTCGGATCTGTTCGATGACCCGTTCTTCGAGGGTTGGCGCAACATGGACAACCAGGTGGCTGCAGCCATGCCGGCGAACATGATGAACACCGATGTGCGCGAGACCGCCAAGGGCTACGACGTTGACATCGACATGCCCGGCTTCAAGAAGGACGACATCAAGCTTGAGCTCAACAACGGCTATCTGACCGTGTCCGCCTCGCGCAGCAGCGAGCACGAGGACAAGGCCCCGGAGGCTGCGAACGCTTCGGCTTCCGAGAACTCCAGCGAGCAGTGCGCTTGCGGCACGAACGAATCCGGCCGCTGGCTGCGTCGCGAACGCTACATGGGCTCGTGCTCTCGTAGCTTCTACGTGGGCGAGGACGTGAAGGAGTCCGACATCCACGCCAGCTACAACAACGGCACGCTGTGCATTCAGGTTCCGAAGATGCAGGCTCAGCCGCAGGTCGAGGCCAAGCACCAGATCGCCATTGAAGGCTGATTCGACGAGTTTCGATAATCGCTGAACGATGTCTCGAGAGGCTCTGTCCGTGGGCTTGACTCAAGGATGATGGCTCGGTGGTTTTGTCCGTCGGGTCGGCCGCCTCAACGAGGAGGCAGATGGTCGGCCATGTTGGGGAAATGCTTGGGATTGTTCATCTTCGCATGATCAGGATTATCGGAAGAATGCCGAATGAAGGCAATGGCTGTGTTTTCACGTCGTCCGTTCTACGTTTTCTACGCCGACTAAGTTGACGGACGGCGGGAAACAAAGCCAAGACCATACGAATGCCGGATGAGGTTCACGCCTCGCCCGGCATTCGTCTTTTTTCGGCGCGGTTTCGCCGTCGCGGGAACGTCGCGATTAATCAAAGTGATGCCCGGACGCCCTGCACCATGACAGCACCATGACAGGTGCACATCAGAACGTATCTGTCAGAACATATCTGGCCAATACGCGGCCGGCGCTACCCCATCAGCGCCACGAACAGCGACAGCGCGGTGAGGATGACGTTCGCCACCACGAAAACGATGAACGTGGGCGAGGCCCAGCTGGCGTACGTGCCGGGAGCGGACCGGTGCGTGCGGCGATACCGCACCAGGCCTTTGCCGTACACCGCGAAGACGATGGCCGCGCCGAGCACGCCGACCAGCATAAGGATGATCGAATACACCGTGTATCCCGTGTCGCTGAGCTGCCCGGCAAGCAGGGTATCGACCACGCCGGAAAGCACGGCGTTGTTGAAGATATGCAGCGCGATGGACCACACCAGCGAGTACTCCATCGCCACGAACCCGAGCAGCAGGCCGAACAGGAACGCGAACGCGCCCTGCACCACATCGTCGTGGAACAATCCGAACACCAGCGCCGATGTGACGATGGCGAAGTTCCGGCCGAGTGGCTTGAGCTCCTTCATCAGCACGCCACGGAACATGACCTCCTCGCAGACCGGACCGACAAGACCAATGTAGAGCCACATGCTCACCATGGTGGCCGATTCGTTGATGCTGTCCGAGGTGGGCGAGATCAGATCGAAGTGGACGAATGACAGCAGCATCTGCCCCAGCGTCACCGCGCCCTGCACGCCGAGTCCGAGCACGATGAACAGCAGGAACCATTGCGGCCGCATCCGCCCGCCCCCGTATTGGCTGACCCGGCCGCGCTGATTGGGTTCGCCGTAGGTGTCCATGTGCGGACCGCCGAGCCAGAATTCGCGGGTGAGAATGTCACGCCGGCGCATGAGCAGAAGGAATATGAACGCCGTGAACACCGAGACCAGACTGATGATGCCTTCCCACTTGGAAGGGATGTCGCCGTTGTACGTGCCGCCCGTCGCACCGGCTTCGAAGCCCAGCACAATGCTGATCACAATCGAGGACAGGAAGACACCGACGTACATCATGCCCTCATAGGCGAGGGTGAGTCCCATCGCACGGGTGACGATGCGGCGTCGCCACGTACGCCATGCCTTGCGCGGGTCGAAGGGGATGGCGGGCGCGGCTAGCACGGGCTGCATGATAGGAGTTGGCGGCGCGATGGGGACGACCGGCATCGGCGATGCGGCCGGTGCGGGCATGGACGGTGCAGGCGGCATGGCCGACGCAGGCGGTACAGCCGGCGCGGAAGGCATGGCAGGAGCACCGGGTATGACCGGGCCGGTTGGGACTGGACCGATTGACATTGGCGCAGCCGGTCCAACCGGAGACACGACCGGCGCAACCGGAGCTCCCTGCTGAACGGCATACGGCGACGGCGCTGGCGAGGGCTGAGGCGCCGGATAGGCGGAATACTGCGGCTGCGCGGGTTCGACGTATCGCGGACCTGATGCCGGATACTGGCCCGGATAGCCTGGGCCGTAAACGGGATATTGCTGATATTGCGGCGGCTGCGGCTGGTTGTACTGCGGATACGCCGGATACTGCGGTGACACTGACGGTTGCGCCGGATACGGCTGAGGCTGCGCCGACTGGGCAGGCTGCATCGGCTGAGGCATCTGTACCGGCTGTGCCGGTTGTGAAAACCCCGTTGGCCATACTGCCCGGTCCGGTTGCGCCAGTTGCTGCGGATTCGCCGGATACACCGGATACGCCTGCGAAGTTTGCGCGTACTGCCGCACTGACGCATGTGCCGACGGCTGCGGCTGATCCTGCGACGGCACATAGGCCGCCGGCGACTGATCCGGCTGTGCTGGCTGCGGCGGATACGCCGGAACCGAATAATCCGCGCGCGGATGCGGTTGCGGCGTCTGCTGCCACGGCTGCTGGGAAACAGGCTGACCGGAGGCCGCAGGCGTGGGAACCGTCTGCCGCACCGGTTGTTGCGGATGCAGTTGCTGCGACGTCAACTGCTCGACCGGCGGCACCGAAGACGGCGTCATCCCCGACGGCTTCGGCTGCGAATGCAGCTGCGGCTCCGGCTGTTCGTGCGGCTGCTGCTCGTTCATGCTCATACGACTCAACCTATTCTCCCTTGCTGAACGAATTGTGACGATGTCCACAATTGTTGACGAAAGCCGCCCACGAAGCCCTCGCATTAGGATGAAAGCATGAATGTGGAGCGGAAACGCGAAACCACGCCGGTGTTGGTGGCGGCGGTGGACAACGATCGCATGGCATTGCTGGCGCTGAAGGGCATACTGCCCCAGCTGCTGCCCTCCTCGCAATGGCTGTGGGGCACCGGCGATGCGGACGAGGCGCTGGACAAAGCGCTTAATCCCGAGACGCGCCCGAAACTACTGCTGGTGGACATGTCGCTCGGCGAGGCCACCGGCGTGAGCGTCTGCCGTAAAATCCGCACCCGCACCGACCGGGTGCTGCTGCTCGGCATCACCGCTTTCTCGGTGGAGACGTACGCTGAACGCATCGCCGCCGCCGGCGCGCAGGGCATTGTCCCCAAAGCCGACATCCCGCAACTGGCGCAGGCCCTCTGCACGGTGGCCGCAGGAGGCACATTCATGCCAAGGCCAATGGCATCCGCGCGCTCGATTGCATCACCAGTCGCTTCCAGAACGTCCGCAGCATCCGCTCCGCTCGCCTCGTCCGTATCGTCTGCCTCGCTCGCATCCCCTGCTGGCAATCCCACGTTCCGTACCGCCATCGAAGCCCATCGGCTGCTTGCCAACGGAGGCACAATCACGCCGGGACGAGCGACCGGCGCGACCGATACGTCCACTCCCGATTCCGCCGTTCCGGCCACTGACCGTACCACCAAACTCGGAGCCAAGGAGGCGGAGACACTGTATCTGCTCTCGCGCGGCATGACCTACGACCAAATCGCCACCCAGTGGGGCGTAGCCGCCTCCACCGTCCGCACCCACGCGCACCGCGCCGTGGACAAGCTCGGCGCCCACTCCCTCGCCCACGCCATAGCCATCTGGCTCAGCCGCTGAAAGGTCTCAGGAGGATGGTCTCCTAGCGAGGCCTTACACCGGGATGTCGGCACTAAGCATCCATGTACCGTCCTGACGACTGGTGTTGAGGGTGCCGCCAAGCGATTCGATGACGTCACGGTGCAACGCCAGTCCGCTGCCGTGCTTACGCCCATGGACCAGTGTGTGCCGTTCGTCGGCGAGCGCGTTGACCTCGCTGATGCGGATACGATCATGTCCAATATCGACGAACAGGTTGTACGCCGGCTCGCCCTCGCCCTCACCCTCACCCTCATCCGGGGCCAGCGTGCCGTCCATCGCGTCCACCGATGCCATCTCACCCATCGCGCAGTGCCGCACGATGTTCGCGTACACTTCCTCAAGCAGTCCCATCACGGCACGCTGAGACGGTTTCGATACCACCGCATCCGGCACGCTATTGAACCGGCTTACACCTGCAAGTCCCAACATGCGCATCGTGCGGTCCTGATCCTCCACGTATTTCTCGACCTGGATATCAAAGGACACGTCGCCAACCGAATCGCCCCGAGCGTCGGCATCAGTGTCAGCACCAACGTGGCCAACCGAACCGCCGACACCGGTGGCCCCTTCCCCTTCCAGCTCGGCCAGATCGCGTCTGCCGTTGAGTACGTCAATCACCTCGTGTACGCGGTCCAGCGCGTGATGCGACCTCGCGTAAATCGCGTCAAGCATCTGGCTGTCGTCCTCCGCGGCCTTTGCGCGCCATGCGAGCATCGCGATGGTGGACATGTCGTTGGCCACCGAATCATGAATCATATGGGCCAGCTGCTGCTCGCGGGTCACGCGCCCCAGCAGCTGCTCGGCGCGAGCGGCCCGCTCTCCTGCGGCCGCGGTGCGCCGAAACGCGGCGCTGCACATCGTGAGGAACCCCAGCACCATCAGATCCAGAACTAGCGTGGACACGAACACGATGGTCGCGTATTGCGGCAGCGAGGCGGCGTCGGCCCCCAATATCACGCCCGACTCGGCCGCCGCATCACGCTGGATGCCGTTCAGTCCGTCGATCACACCCTGAATCAGGGTGCCGCCCAACGAGCCGGCCCCGAACCAGACGAACCCTGCTGCATCCAACGCCGAAAAGCCCACCGGCAGCGCAATCGCGGCCCATCGCGGCATCACGTAGCCGACGGTCAGGAACAGCCCAAAAACCGCGAAAACGCCGGTATTCCAAGCCCCCTGCCCCGGCAGTCCGGTCGTGACGAGACTGAGCAGCAACCCTGCAACGCACAGCACCCGCGGTGCGAACGGCAACGCGGCCACCAGCACCAGCCAAGCAAAGGCGATCAGCATCTGCGCCGGACTGTTCGGCGGCCAGATGATCATCGACGCCACTTCCAACGTCTCGACGATCACGCTCGTCTTCGCCAGAAAATGCGGCGCATGCCACCAATCCAGCACCCGACGGACGGGCTGCGGCAAGCCCGGAGACGGCATTTTCGTGGGTCCCATCATCGTCGGACTCTCCTTGCTCATTGCCCTGGGTAACGCGGGGCGCCCGGCCGGTCGAACCGCATGCCCTTCAGATTGCTGGGACCGATCATCAGCACGATAGAAGCCAACAACGAGAGCAGATACATGCCGAAGAACGCGAGCAGCGACACGATGACGGCCTGCGCGGAGCCCACGTCATCAAGTGTTCCGCCGGAAGCCTGCGCCATCGCGATGATGGTGCCGATGAACACCGCCACCGCGCCGATCTGCAACGCCGCAGGCAGCAGCACCCACCAGCCGCGGCGGTTTTCGTCGTGCAGGCGACGGACCGCCAGCGACAGATTCGGGATGAACAGCACCAGCTGGGCAAGGGCCGCAGCGTTGTCCATGAAGTCGTCCAGAGGAGAGCTGCCGTACTTCGTGCCGGCGGTGTCGCTGACGCCAATCAGCTCGCCCACGCCGTACGCGGCCACGCCCACCGCGCCCACGACGAGGATGTTGAACAGGAACGCCCACCAGTATTCGCCGCGTGAGGCCCGACCGTGGAAGATGAAGGTCTTGCGGAAGAACCGCGCAATCGCCTTGCCGAAGCCGATGCCGTACCACGGCGCCCACAGCGGCGGCTCATCGTGCAGTAGCCATTGGCGTGGGGGCTGCGGCACATTGACCGCGTACGGATTCGGGGACGGGTTGCCGGCCACCGGATACCCGCCGACCGCCGGATACCAGGGGGCCGCGAAGCCGTTATCGCCGGTACCATTGTCTCCTGAGGCTCCCGACTGCGGCGTGAACGGGTTCTCGCTGTGCTGTGGCGGTTGTGGCGGTTGTGGCGATTGTGGCGATTGCGGAGGCTGCGGCGGCAGAGATTGCGCCGGCGCGGCCGGAGTCTGCGCTTCATTCGTCGTCAGCCCATCGGCATTGCCGCGGTGGACACCAGAGATATTTGGTTCCGGGACGTAATCGGGATCGGATCGGTTCATGATTGTTCCTTTGCTTGGCTCCGGTATTGGGCCTTGCCTCTACTCAACCGCATCCGCCCCGCCCCGTCCAGTTACGATGGCCGTCGGTCAACAGATGTGTACCGGTCCTCTGTGGGCGCAATCACGTCCGATACAGTGGGTGAGGCAGACATCATATAGAGGGATGCAGAGGGGGTATCTGATGGATGATTGGCACGCAGCTGAGTCCAACGCATCGGCCGGTTTCGTCGATTCGTCCGAAACCGATTCATCGGGAGCATCATCGCCGCAGCCCGCGCCGACGGCATCCGGCCAGCCCGGTCGCAATCCGTCCGAGTCCCATGCGACGGTACTCATCCCAGCCGACCCGGGACAGGACGAACCCAACCGACTCGCATCTGAGTCGAGCAGCAGTGTTCCGACACCCTCCTGTTTCGAGGGCTGGCGACCGTTGCCGCCGCGCGTCCGTACCGTATGGCTCATCAACGAAGCGATTCAATGCGCAATCTGGCTGGCGGTGTGCGGCGTAATCACGGCCATCTGCCTCGCGAACGGCTGGTGGGGATTCTGGCAGCGGCTCATCGTGGGGATCGCCGTCATCTATGCGGTGCTGGAACTCGTCTCGCAACCGTTGCAAACCAAGTACATGTACGCCTTCACCCGGTTCCGCATCGGCGAGCGCGACCTGGCCACCCGCAAAGGCTGGCTGTTCCGCAACTCCACCACCACGCCGTACACCCGCGTGCAGCATGTGGACACCAAGCAGAACCCGGTGCAACGCCGTTTCGGACTCACTACGGTGGTGGTGCATACGGCCGCCGACGAGCATGAAATCGCCGCGCTGGATACGGCCGAGGCGGAGCGCATCGTGGCGCTGATCACCGAGCGCGTGGCCGTCGCGAAGGACGATCTGTGATGAGTGATTCCAGCAATGCCGGCGCTTCGCTGACGACCGATGACTTTCTGATGGCTGACGTTCCTCCAACTGCCGCTGGTCCCGCGACGGCCGACCTTTCCCAGCCGACCGGCGTTCCTCCGACATCCGATGTTCCCAGCGGCACCACGTCCTCCGGTACCGCCACACGTTTCGTCACCGCCACGCGCTCCGCCACCGCCGTGTCCTCCAGCACCGCCGTGTCCTCCGGCACCGCCACGCCCTCCGGTACCGATCCAACGTCTGATTCCCGCCCCAGTCCCGGCACCAATCCTGATTCCGACACCGGCCCCGATCACCGTCCCAGTCCCGACGTGGCATGGCGCATGCTGCACCCGACCGCGCTGGTCGTGGGCCTGACGGAAAGCATCAAAGGCGTGGTGGGTCTGTTCCTCGGCCTGCTCATTATCATGCGGGAGCATCTGTCCCCGCTGGTCATCATGCTAATCATCGTCGTCGTGACTTTGGTGGCACTGGCCCAGCCCGCCATCGACTGGTTCACGACCAGATACCGGCTCGGACCGGACTCGCTGTCGTTCAAATCCGGTCTATTCTTCCGCAAGAACCGCACCATCAGCTACGGCTCGATTCATGCCATCAACAGTGCGTCCCCCGTGTATCTGCAACCGTTCGGCGTCGTACGGCTCACGGTGTCGGCGGCCGGTGCCGCGGATACGGATATCCGGCTGGATGCGGTGCCCACCGCCCTGCAGCTCGAATTGGAACGATTGCGGGCGGCCTCGGGCGGCAAGGCCGGTGACACGATCCCCGCCGAAACCACCGGCGTAGCTTCCACCGGAAACCTCGGCGTGGCTTTCACCGGAATCACCGGCACAATCTCCATCAGAAACCCCGGCGCATCCCCCACCGAGGCCACCGGTGCGACTTCCGCCGAAACCACCGGCGTGGCTTCCACCGGAAACCTCGGCGTGGTTTCCACCGGAATCACCGGCACAATCTCCATCGGAAACCCCAGCGCATCCCCCACCCAGACCACCAACGTGGCCTCCATCGAAGACCCCAGCTCGGCCTCCGCCGGAAACGCCGGCACAATCTCCATCGGAAACCCCAGCGCGACCCTTTCGCCCGTATCGTCTGTATCACCCGCAGCACCCGTATCACCCGCGCAGACGACCTCGAATCAGCCGGCGGCCGGCCGAACGACGCTGCATCCGACCGCACCCGACCGCACGTCTCCGGACCAGGCACCGCCAAGTCGCACGGCGTTCAATCAGGTGGGACCGAATCAGGAACTTCCATCCCGGGAAACGCCGCCCGGAACATCAAGCCGACCCACGACCTCCCCGGCGATATCGAGGCGGCCGGCATCCGCGCAGGCGCCCGTCTTCCGCGCTTCGGTGAAGGACATCGTGCTCTACTCCATTACCGACATCGGGTTCATCGCCGCCGCGTTCGTGGTGTTCGGGTTCGTGCAGAATGTGCAGGACATTCTGCCGCGACGGCTGATGCACGACGCCGTGGACTCGTTCGGCGCCTTGCTGGCTCGCGGATTGACGGCAATCGTATTGCTGATTCTCGCGTGCGTCATACTGCTCATGACGGTGAGCATCGTCAGATCCCTGCTGCAATTCTACGGATTCGAGGTCTGGCGGCGCGGCGACGATCTGGTGGTGGTGCGCGGCCTGTTCACACGCCATACGACGGCAATCCCGGTCAGTCGCATCCAGACGGTGACGATACGGCAATCATTGTTGCGCCGTCCGTTCCACCTGTGCTCGGTCGGGCTCGGCCTGAGCTCCTCGGTGGCCTCGAGCAGTGAGGAAAGCGGCATCTCGGCCGCACGAATCCTTCCGGTGATCGGCACGAGTCGAGTGTACGACGTGCTGCACGCGATGCTGCCGGAGTGGGATGTGCGCAGGCTGGGTGAGACGCGCGGCGAATCGGGCAGTGATGCGGCGGCGAACGACGAATCGCCAAGCGCGACGGCGACGCCCGGAGAGCCGCAATGTGCCGTGGCCGTACGCGAGGGCGCCGTGGCCGCACACGGAGAATCACATAGTGCGGCGGCACACGACCATCCGTGCGACGAACTGCGCGGCACTGTTGCGGAGCGTAGCGAATCCCGCAACACGGCAGATGGACTTCCGCACGCCGCGTCGCCCGGCATGCCGCATGTCATGGCGTTGCGACGCACCGGGCGCCGATTGCTTCGGTACTACCTCACCATGCCGCTCGCGATCACGTTGGCCGCGACGGCGCTGGCAGGGCTTGGCTCCGAAGCCGGCCCGCTCGCCGGCCTCGGACTTGACACCGTGCCGGGGCCTGTCCCTGACTTCGGATGGCCTTGGTGGGTTTCCGTACTGCTTTTCGTGGGCGGATTGTGGTGGACGGTCACGCGGTGGCTGAAGTCACACGCGGAAGGGTACGCGGTGCTGCCGGATGGAGATGGCTGCTACGGCATCGAAACCAGTGCGGTCGCAAACGCGCGCCCGACCATGAGTCATCGCATTGCGGTGACCGGGGCCGTTGGAATGACCACGTATCTGATGGTGACTCGCCGCGCACGGGTCCAGTCGATCACGCGGTCCACCACGCTGTGGCGCGAACCGCATGGCATAGAGCGAGTGCAAATGTCATTGTTTGTGATGAACGGCCTCGATACGCTGCGATTCATGTTCCTGCATCGTTCCGATGCCGCCACCTTGGAACGCTGGCTGAAGGGATGATTCCTGACTGCAAGCGTCGTCGGATGCCCGGCACACGCTGGTACACGCTGACACATAGGCATCGAGGTGGGCTTACCAATGCGGCACGATACTGCTTTGTATCGATACAATCGGATTTCGTGTACAAATTCCCGTGCCCCGCTAGCCGAATATCAGAGGTTTTCGGCGTGCGGGGGCACAGTGGCTTGCCCCCGCACGCTTTTGTAACGGTCCAATCCTCTAGCGGGGCACATAGCCCCAGCAAGAAACCGCGGAATTCCGCCATTCTTGAAACCTTGGTATTTCGGCCCCCGAAAGCCCTGTGCCCCACAAGCCCAAAAATCAACGAAAAATGCGTGCCGGGGCACACTATCCTGCCCCGACACGCATATGCACGGTTAATCTCGCTGCTGTGCACAGCACAGAGAATCAAATTATGCCGCGATCGGCCAACGGGCCTCGTCCAGCAATAATGGACTCGCCCTAAAGGACGAGGCCCAACACACCTTCGCTCGACTATCGTCTCACCCAGGCCTCGCCTACGGGCAGTCCACCGGACTGCCCGCTTAACGGCTCAGCTAAATAATGCCGCGATCGGCCAACGGGCCCGCCCAGTTATCATCTTCGGGCTCGCGGGCGGACTGGATGGGCTCTTCGGGCCAGTGCTTGGCGGGGATGGTCTTGGGCTTGAACGGGAACTTTTCGGCGCGCATCTTTTCGTAGGCGGCGATGTCGTCCTCGTGCTGCAGGGTCAGGTCGATGTCGTCGTAGCCGTTCATCAGACGCCAGCGGGTGTAGTCGTTCACCTCGAACGGCAGGGTCACGTCACCGCAGGTGACGGTGCGGGTCTCCAGCGAGACGGTCATTTCGCGGCCAGGCTCCTCTTCGAGCAGCTTCCACAGCAGCTCGACGGACTCCTGCGGCATGATGGCGGCCAGCACGCCGTTCTTGGCGGTGTTGCCGTAGAAGATGTCGGCGAAGCTCGGCGCAATCACCACACGGAATCCATAATCGTGCAGCGCCCACACGGCGTGCTCACGGGAGGAGCCGATGCCGAATTCGGGGCCGGCGACCAGAATCTGGCCCTTGCCGGCATACTCCGGCTTGTTGAGCACGAAGTTCGGGTCGCGGCGCCATGCGTAGAACAGTGCGTCGTCGAAGCCGGTCTTGGTCACGCGCTTCAGGAACACGGCCGGAATGATCTGGTCGGTATCGACGTTGGAACGGCGCAGCGGCACGCCCACGCCGGTCAAAGTAGTGAGTTTTTCCATGATTGTCCTTTCGGGGTCTCCCCCACCCGGTCCTGCCGGGAGCCTCCTCGCCAAGAAGAGGCCGATGCGAAGTTTGCGAAGTCGAGGAATCCGGGGTTCAGAGGTCGGCGGGCGAGGAAATCGTGCCGCGGATGGCGGTGGCGGCGGCCACGGCCGGCGACGCCAGATGCGTGCGCGAGCCCTTGCCCTGACGTCCCTCGAAGTTGCGGTTCGACGTGGAGATCGAGCGCTCGCCCGGGACCAGCTTGTCCGGGTTCATGCCCAAGCACATCGAGCAGCCGGCGTTACGCCACTCGGCGCCGAAGTCCTCGAACACCTTGTCGAGTCCTTCCCTCTCCGCCTCGAGACGAACGCGGGAGGACGCCGGCACCACCAGCACGCGGTGGATGTTCTTCGCCTTGTGGTGGCCCTTCATGATCGCCGCGGCCTGACGCAGGTCGTCGATGCGGCCGTTGGTGCACGAGCCGATGAACACGGTGTCCACGGCGATGTCCTTGATTGGCATGCCGGGCTTCAGGTCCATGTAGTCGATGGCGCGCTCGGCGGCGGCGCGCGCGGTGGCGTCCGCGATCTCGGACGGCACCGGCACATTCGCGGTAATCGGCAGGCCCTGACCGGGGTTGGTGCCCCACGTCACATACGGCCCGAGCTTGGTGGCGTCGATGTCCACCACCTTGTCGAACACGGCGTCGTCATCGGTCCTGAGCGTCTTCCAGTACTCGACGGCGCGGTCCCACATCTCGCCTTCCGGCGCGTGCGGGCGGCCCTTCAGGTACTCGAACGTGGTCTCGTCCGGCGCGATCATGCCTGCGCGGGCACCGGCCTCGATGGACATGTTGCACACGGTCATGCGCTCGTCCATGGTGAGGTTGCGAATCGCCTCGCCGCGGTATTCGATCACGTAGCCCTGGCCGCCGCCGGTGCCGATCTTGGCGATGATCGCCAGAATGATGTCCTTGGCCGTGGCGTCCGACGGCAGCTTGCCGTTGACGTTGATGGCCATGGTCTTGAACGGCTTCAAGGAGAGGGTCTGCGTGGCCATCACATGTTCGACCTCGGAGGTGCCGATGCCGAACGCCAGCGCGCCGAACGCGCCGTGCGTCGAGGTGTGCGAGTCGCCGCACACGATGGTCATGCCCGGCTGGGTGAGGCCCAGAATCGGCGCGAAGGCATGGACGATGCCCTGATCGGCGTCGCCCAGCGGGTGCAGGCGCACGCCGAACTCCTTGCAGTTCTTCTCCAGCGTGCTCAGCTGCAGCGCGCTGGTCTTGTCCGGATTGGGACGGTCGATATCGACGGTCGGGGTGTTGTGGTCCTCGGTGGCGATGAGCTGATCGACGTGGCGCGGCTTGCGGCCGGCCAGGCGAAGTCCCTCGAACGCCTGCGGACTGGTGACTTCGTGCATGAGCATCAGGTCGATGTACAGCAGATCGGGTGCGCCGTCGCTACCCTTGCGCACCAGATGATCGGCCCAGACCTTCTCGGCCAGTGTCGTTCCCATAGTGGTTCCTCCAAAAAATTCCGCGCGAGGTATTGTATTCGCGCCTTGTTCGTGGTAATAGCCTATGTGGTGCGGTTTGGGCGGCCATCGATAGGGCCGGATATTGAGATGACGACCGTAGGGCGAGGCCGATTCTCACCGATTGCGACAATGCCGCAGTGATCACGTCGTGAGACACTTCCCCGATTTTGCATTTCACTATGTGAGATGGCATAATCGCCTATATTATGACTGATTCCCAAGAAGAACCATTGGACCACAGCCTGACCGACGAAGAGCCGACCGAAGAGGCCGCTCCGAAGGACGACGGGGAGATTCATTCCGGCGTAGGCGTGCTTGATAAAACCGTAAAGATTCTCGATGCGCTCGAGTCCGGCCCTTCCACGCTGGGCCAGCTCGTGGCGGCCACCGGTCTGGCACGTCCGACCGCGCATCGTCTGGCCATCGCGCTGGAACGCCATCGTTTCGTGCTGCGCGACCAGCACGGTCGCTTCGTGCTCGGCTCCCGCTTCGCCGAACTGGCCGCGGCCGCCGGCGAGGACCGTCTGCTCACCGCCGCCGGCCCGATTCTGCGCACCCTGCTCGACCGCACCGGCGAATCCGCGCAGATCTACCGCCGTCAGGGTGACCAGCGCGTGTGTATCGCCGCCGTGGAACGCGCCTCCGGCCTGCGGGACTCGATTCCCGTGGGCGCCATGCTGTCGATGGAGGCCGGTTCCGCCGCGCAGATCCTGTTGGCTTGGGAGGATTCCGACCGCCTGCATCAGGGACTGCGCCACGCCAAGTTCACCGCCACCAAGCTGGCCGCAGTGCGCAAGCGCGGCTGGGCCGAGTCGGTCAACGAGCGCGAGGAGGGCGTGTGCTCGATCTCCGCGCCGATCCGCAACGCCTCCGGTCAGGTGATCGCCGCGATCTCCATCTCCGGCCCGACCGGCCGCATGGGCGCCGCCCCCGGCCGTCGTTACGCGCCGCTGGTCATGGCCGCCGGCAAGTACCTCACCGAGGCGCTGGTCAAGGCCGTGCGCTGATCGCACTTCCTGATTGCCCCCTGATTACTGATTACTGATTCACTGACGTAATACGTAATATTGATGTCTATACGAAGAACGCCCGCCGACGATTGCTCGGCGGGCGTTTTGCATTGCCGACTCCGCAACGTCCCGGTTGATATCGCCTGATTCATATTCCCGGGCATCGGTACCGCGCCCCGCATCTCCCCCTCGTAAACGAACTTCCGGCATAGAACGCGAGATGGGATTCTTTATTCATTTAGTGGTCTTCTCTTTCATTTGGTAGATAACCCGCAACGCGAGGGTGTTGAAACGACGCCGTTTCAACACCCTCGCGAGTAATCCATCTATCAGATGAATGAGAAATCCGCCAAATGAATGGATGCCAGTATGCTACGCCATTAATTCGTTTACGAGACAGACCATTAGGCAGACCATTAGGAATCACCTGAAGAGTCCGGTCAGTTGGCCCCACAGGCTTGGCTTGCGCAGCAGATCGTCGCCCTCCCCCTCGCCGGGGGTCTGCTGGTTCACCGCATAGGTGTACGCCCGCTTGGAGCTGGGCTTGCCCACCAATTCGCCGAATTCGAGCAACTGGGTGCGTGGCTCGTACGGATGGCGGATATCGAATTCGATGAGTCGCGTGGCCCGCTTGGCCGGCGCGGGACCGTACGTGTTGAACCCGCAGGTCGGCGTGGCGATGAGCAGCATCCCGTCATGCTCGCCGACGAAGCCGTTGCGGTGATCGTGGCCTGCCGCCACTCCGATGCATCCCCCGCGCAACGCCTCGAATTCCTCAGACCGGTCCGGGCAGGAGATGCCCTCCCCCAGATAGCCACCGACCTGCGTCTTGGTTTCGTCCAACACGTAATAGGTGTTGGAATGGTCGCGGTATCCCTGCATGGCGAAGGCCGTGGTCGCGGCCACCGGGCGAAGCACGTCGTAGTATTCCGGCAACGGCATATGCTGGAACACCATGGATTCCGCGCCGATGCGCTCCGGCAACTCGCGCAGGAATCGCAGCGCGTCCGCCGAAGGCGTACCGAAACCGCCGCCATGCGCGTAATCGCCGGAATTGACGAGCACCAGCCCCAGCACGTTGCGCGTGCGTTCCGCATCCGTCACCGGCAGGGCGAAGGTGCCCGGCTCGCAGGCGAAGACGACTTGGTCGGGCAGGGGACCGACTCCCCTGATCACCCCCGATTCGCCCGGCGCAACACCGCGCGCATCACTGGTCTCCCACTGCCGCGGCGGATTCACGCACCCGGGAAACTCGCGGTACATCACATCCAGTTCGGCATCGTCAAGTCCGCATTGGAAATCATGGTTGCCATAGGTCACCGCCCACGGGATGCCGCGTTTGACCAGCGGTCCCACGCATTGCCCGATGGCCTTGCGCACCAGTTCGCGCGTCTTCGCCAACGCCGTATCGGACACCGGATCGTCGGACCAACGACGCTTGCGGAAGGAACCGGCAAAGGCCTGATCGTACCCGGCAATCTGGTTGCCGGAGAAAATCACCAGATCGGGGCGCGAGGCGTCCAGACTCGCCTCGATGAGCGACATCGTATCCTTGGCGATTTTCGGCCCGTCCTGGATGTCCGCGACCTGCAGCACGCGGAACTTGCCGGAATTATGGAACTGGAGACGCCCCAGACGCGCGGAGATGGAAACCGGGCGATCGTCTTCGGCATCGGCCGGCTTGATTCGTGGCTTCGACATCAACCCCTCAGGGGCACGCTGTGTTTCCGTCATAGCCTCCACTGTACCCATGAACATCGCGCCCATGAACGGCTGGCCGCCACCGGCGCGCCGTGCCCGAGCAAACGAAAAGGCCCGCCGGAGCGGGCCTTTTCTTCCAAGAGCAACTACTGGAGCAGAATCTCTGCACAACCTCATCGTTGTAACGGTAAGTCTTTCCAATGCCCGTCCAACGTAACAGTCCTCGTGACCATACACTATTTGTGGGCTCTGCTCTGTTCAGTTGTTCTTGTACCTCATAATCTATTCATGAGCGCTCTTCCGCGCAACCCGCATACGGCGGTTGTGCGGTTTTTATCGCAAATGTTCAATCGGACGGACACCCCCGAAACAATCGAGTCGAAACGTTCATATCGAACGGGAACGATGTTCGCTTGTGTGCGATTCCGTCATCATCACGGCGTGTCGCACAGGCCAGCCATCAGCGCCCGGCACTACCGCCACGGCCACCGCAAAATCCACCGTAAGCATCGTGGGAAAGCCCCATCCCAAATATGAACGGCCGTTGAATTCTCGTGCGTCACCCCGGCCACCGGCCACGCCAAAGCCTACGATATAAACTATGGCACAGATATTCGATGCACCATCAAAGGCAATTCTGCGCAGTCAAATCGCAGAGCACATTGCCGAAACCGACAAGAACGACCGCCGCGTCGATCAGGAGGGCGAGGCGCCGCTGCCCAAGGATCGTTTCTTCGACCGTGAGCTGAGCTGGCTCAAGTTCAACCAGCGCGTGCTCGAGATGGCGGAGAACGAGGACACCCCGTTGCTGGAACGCGCCACCTTCGCCGCGATTTTCGCGTCGAACCTGGACGAGTTCTTCATGGTCCGCGTCGCCGGCCTGAAGCGCCGTATCGACTCCGGCATCGCCGTGCCGTCCGCGGCCGGCCTGAGCCCGCGTCAGCAGCTGCGCGCCATCAGCGAGACCGCGCACCGCCTGCAGGACGAGCACGCCCACTACGTGATCGACACCATCCTGCCGGAGCTGGAGAAAGAGCACATCGTCCTGCTGCCGTGGGACAAGCTCACCTCCGCCGAGCAGGAGCGTCTGTCCCGCTACTACCGCCAGCAGGTCTTCCCGGTCCTGACCCCGCTCGCGGTGGACCCGGCCCACCCGTTCCCGTACATCTCCGGCGGTTCCATTAACCTCGCCGTAATCGTCGAGAACCCGTCCTCCGGCAAGTCGCACTTCGCCCGCGTCAAGATTCCGGGCAACCTGCCGCGTCTGGTGCCTGTGGATGACATGACCGACGAGGAGTCCAAGGACGAGCGCTACGGCTTCATCACCATGGAGAAGCTCATCGCCGCCCACCTCGAATCCCTGTTCCCGGGCATGATCATCAAGGAGGCCCGCTCCTTCCGCGTGACCCGCAACGAGGACATCGACGTCGAAGAGGATGACGCCGAGAACCTGCTCAACGCCATGGAGAAGGAACTGCTGCGCCGTCGCTTCGGACCGCCGATCCGCCTCGAGATCACCGACTCCACCAGCCCGTTCCTCTCCCAGCTGCTCGCCGACCAGCTCGGCGTCAGCCAGGACGAGGTCTACCGCCTGCCCAGCCCGCTGGACATGACCGTGCTCTTCGAGCTCGGCGGCGTGGACCGTCCGGACCTCAAGTTCCGCCCGTTCGTGCCGACCACGAACCGTCAGATTGCCGAGGTCGAGTCGAGCCGCGCACAGGACATCTTCGCCGCGATTCGCGAGCGCGACATCCTGCTGCACCACCCCTACGACTCCTTCTCCACCTCCGTCCAGGCCTTTCTGGCGCAGGCTGCTGCGGATCCTAAGGTTCTGGCCATCAAGCAGACGCTCTACCGAACCAGCTCCAACTCGCCGATCATCGACGCACTGATCGACGCCGCCCACGCGGGCAAGCAGGTGCTGGCCCTGGTGGAGATCAAGGCCCGCTTCGACGAGGACGCCAACATCGCCTGGGCCCGTAAGCTCGAGCGCGCCGGCGTGCATGTGGTGTACGGCATCGTGGGCCTCAAGACCCACTGCAAGCTCATCGAGGTGGTTCGCCAGGAGGCCGACGGCCTGCGTCGCTACTGCCATGTGGGCACCGGTAACTACAACCCGAAGACCGCCCGCGTCTACACCGACCTCGGTCTGCTCACCTGCGACCCGGTGGTCGGCCAGGACCTCACCCGCCTGTTCAACCAGCTGTCGGGCTACGCGCCGAAGTCCAGCTTCCACCGTCTGCTCGTGGCTCCGCGCACCGTGCGCTCCGGCCTCATCCAGCGCATCCGCCGCGAGGAGGACGCCGCCCGCGCCGGCAAGGAGGCCTGGATCAAGATCAAGGCCAACTCCATCGTGGACGAGAAGACGATCGACGCCCTGTACCGCGCCTCTCAGGCCGGCGTGAAGATCGACATCGTCGAGCGCGGCATCTGCGCCCTGAAGCCGGGCGTTCCGGGCCTGTCGGAGAACATCCGCGTGCGTTCGATCCTCGGCCGCTTCCTCGAGCACTCCCGCATCTACGCCTTCTGCAACGCGGACGGCCCGCAGATCGGCGAGGGCCCGGCCTCCGGCCCCGAGGTCTACATCGGTTCCGCCGACCTCATGCACCGCAACCTTGACCGTCGTGTCGAGGCTCTGGTGCGCGTGACCGCCCCGGAGCAGATTGACGAGCTCATCAAGTACGTGGACCTGCAGATGGCCGACTCCACCGTGAGCTGGCACATGCAGCCGGACGGCACCTACGTGCTGCACACCAAGGACGACGAAGGCCGTCCGCTGGTGGACAGCCAGGAGTACCTGATCCGCAAGCACCAGCGTCGCCCCAGCTCGCACAACTGATCGACGCGACTCAGCCGGCTACCGACCGTGTGAACGCTCACGAGCGAACACTGCTACAGTGGTAACGGACAGAAACATGATGATGCCCGGTCTCCCGCCCAACCGCGGGGCCGGGCATCGTCGTTTTCAGGAATGAAACTACGTAGCGGCAGTGGGTTTTGCCCTACAATGACCAGTGATGGGTAGTCAACACATGAGACATGTCATAGAAGCCGCCGGCGGCCTGCTGTACCGGTGGAAGACCGACGACGACCGAAACGCACGATGGAACGGCCGCTCCGATACCCAATACCCCTTCAACACCCCGAACAACCTCCCCAGCGCATCCGCCACCCACACGAACCCCACTGCCCCCAACGCCTTCGCACCCCACGACGTCATGCCGACCTCCCCCTCCGGCACGGCTTCCCCCTCGCACGGCTGCGCCGAAGCAGCCGACAACGTACTGAACCACATCGAACTGTGCATCGTGCATCGGCCGAAATACGACGACTGGAGCTGGCCGAAGGGCAAACTCGACCCGAACGAATCCGCGCGACACGCCGCGGTACGCGAGATTGGCGAGGAGACGGGCCTGCCGGTGGCGCTCGGGCCCTATCTGGGCGACGTGGAGTACCCGCAGGCCGAGGAGGGCAGCAAACAGCGTCATACCAAGGATCTGAGCTCGGACACCAAGCGTGTGCAGTTCTGGATGGCCACGGCCATCAGTCCGATTGACAACCTCAAGCGCACGCAGGCGTTCGGTCCGGTGCATCGTGCCGATGTGGGCGAGATTGACGAGCTTGTCTGGCTCACCCCGGCCGAGGCGCGCAGGAAGCTCACCCATTCCACGGACCGCGACATCCTGGCCCTGTTCGTGGATCGCGTCGAGGAGGGGGCGTTGGACGCGTTGCCGTTCCTCCTTGTGCGGCATGGCAAGGCCGAGGCCCGGAAGCTGTGGAAGGGTACGGACGCCAACCGACCTATCACGCCGCGCGGGGCCGCGGCGGCTTTCGCGCTCAACTACGAGCTCGCCTGCTTCAACCCCGTGCGGCTGACCACTTCGCCGTGGATTCGCTGCATGGAGACACTGCAAACGTTCTCCTGGCAGACCGGCCGGCCCATGATCACCCTCGACCAGCTCACCGAGGACTCGTTCGCGCAGAACCCCGATGCGGCATGGGATTGCCTGTACGGCGAGATCACCTACATGCTCGAGCGGCGCGAACCGACCGCTATCTGCATGCATCGGCCGGTGATTGGTGGTATGTTCGAGCATCTGCGGTCCTTGTGCGCCTCGCCCGCGCTGGGCAAACGCCTGATCGCCAAAACCCCATACATGCCGACCGGCACGGCGCTGGCACTGTTCGTCATCCCCACGCCGGACGGCCCGAAGATCATCGACATCCAGAAGGTTCATCCACTTGTCTACTAGACCAGCTTTCCCCGATTCCTCCAATTCCTCGGCCGCCGCGGCCGCCGCCCACGCCTCGCATGGCTCCGGACTCGGTCCGGGGTTCGGCTCGCTGCGTTCTGCCAGTGCCGCGTTCAGCCCGGCGCGCATGGGTTCGATGCGCCCGTCGAGGCCGGCCCAGCTCGATCCGGCAGTGGCCGACGGGTTGGCCGGCGGCATGGACCCGCAGGCCATCAGCGAGATGAGTCATCTTTCGGCCGCGGCCCTGCTGGACCGCGTGCGACACAGCGAGGACCCGGAAGTGGTACGACGGGTGCTGACGTTGGTGGAGACGGTCGGCGTGGATGAGATCGCCGAATTATGGAGCGACGCCGAGCCGGATTCGCTGCCCGGCGTGCTGTGGCGGCTGTACATGCTGCGTACGTGGATGAGGTCGAACCGCGACGCCATCGCACGGCTGTGGCGCGTGGGCGAGCCGGTGGCCACCACGGCCTCCGCCATCGCCGGCGTCGATCAGGCGCCTACCGAGGATGACATCGCGCGTCTGGCCGATTCGATTCTGTCCGGCGCGTTCGTGGGCGACTTCGCGGTGGCGATGGAGCGCGCGGCGGCGTTCACCGATGTGGTGGCGTTGGGCCTGCGCGTGGAGGCACGACGGATTGTCGATCGGTCCACGGCGAATGGTGGGGTCGCGCCGGCCGATGAGAAGGCCGCGCGCGCCCAGGCCGCCAAGCTGCTGCACACCGGCGCGAACCTCATGTCCACCGCCCGCGCGTTCGAGCACGGGGCGAATCTGTGGCGCCGGGGCAAGCTGGAGTAGCAGCTACGGCTGGCGGGCCGACCCCGCGCGACAGCTGTTTTACACAATCTGCAGAACAGCAATGCGCGAGACAGCCATCCACGAGACAGCAGGTTCCTTCGAGCCGAGCCGTTCACGCCCGGCGAGCCCCAAAGGGGTAGCCGCTATACTGGTGAGTCGCGTCGGACCGTGCTTAAGCCCCGGGCTCCATTTATTGCCGCTGCGAGCGGCCCTTGCGCCGACAGGCGCTTTCGCGGTTCGGCGCTTCATTATGCTTGATAGGGTTTTCGACCTTGCAATATGGAATACGAGCTTCGTCGAATAGGGGCATGCCATCGCCGCTTCAGACCTCATCCATGCGTACCCCTTCTCCTCCGCATCGCCACGCGGCCAGTCGTTGGCTCTCCAGCGACGCCAATAATGCTCAGCGTCACCGCGCGGCCACTTCATGGCCCGTCAGCAACGCTGAATAGCGCTCAGCGTCGCCGAGCGACCAATTGTTGGCAGAACTCCAACGCTGAGAAGCTTCCTAACGTTGGAAATCTGCCAGTGCTTGGCTTCACGGCGACGCTGAGCCCCACAACCGTCGTCACGGAGCCAAGTAATGGCACGGCGACGACGGTAAGCAATCCCCCACCAACATGAACCAGCACCAAACGAATCGGCACCGCAACACCGCAACACCGCAACGCGACACCGCAACCCGCACAGCAACACCGCAACCCGCACAGCGGCACCGGCACCGGCTCGGATCGGAACCCAACCAGCAGGCGACACCGAATCCCGCGTAGCGGCAACAGTCTCACTTGCGGCATGCGGCATTCCGATGCGGTGTGCCGCATGCCGCAGTCAGATGCGACATGCAACGGACAACAGACGGATAACAGACAGATACCAGACGGACAATAGTCACTCGATTCCCAGATAGGCCATGGCATCAATGAGAGCTTCATCACAAAACCGCCGGTTTTCAGCGGACTTTCAGTCAGCATTAACGACCACGTCAGGCTGGGCCAGTTAGGCTCGAGGTATCAGAGGTTTCTTCAACGCCGTGCGGTGTTTCGGCGGCGCGATTTTCAATACTGCATATCAGATATTTCAGATATATCGAGGGGACAACCATGAAAACAGTCACTCGTGCGGTCATCGCCGCGGTGGCGGGACTGGCCATCATCGGCGACGCATTCCTGCTGTTCGTCAAACCGCATCTGGCGCAGCAAGCGGCCTCCGGCACCGGACTGTCGCTGGCCGGCGGCGACGGCGCATCGACATCCGACGCTAGTGGGTCGGGCAGCGCCTCCGGCAACTCCGGCAGCACCGGCACCGATTCCGGCTCAGGCGACAGCTCAAACGCCGGTACAAGCTCGGATTCCGCCGATTCGTCAAGTAGCTCCGCAGACACCGATGCTGGCTCCAACAGCGACACCAACAGCACCCTCAAGGACGGCACCTACACCAGCGTGGCCAGCCCGAACGCCTATGGCGAAATCCAGCTGCAGGTCAAGGTGGAAGGCGGCAAAATCACCACCATCACCACGGTGAAGGCACCGACCCACGGCCGCTCGCAGTCCGTCAACGCCCAAGCCATCCCGGAACTCACCGACCGCGCAATCAGTGCGCAAAGTTCGGACATCCAGTTCGTCTCCGGAGCCACCGAGACCTCCACGGCCTTCGTCAACTCGCTGCAGGACGCCATCAATCAGGCGCAGAACGCCGGCAACTGAGCAGCCCCGACAACAACCGACCGGCATCGTCCACGAATCCAACGAATCCGGCAATCCGCATCATCATGGCAACCATCCAAGCCCGCGTCATCCACGCGATGACCATCCCGTTCACCGTCCAGCTCGTCAGCGAGCGCCGCGATGCCACGTACCTCGCCACGCTCATCGACGAGGTGACGCCGCAGATCGGCGTGTTCCTGCAGCATGTGGACGCCACGTTCTCCCCGTTCCGGCATGATTCGCAGGTCAGCGCCGCCCGCCGCGGCGATTGGTCCGGACTGCTGCGCGGCACACACAACGCACACGGCACCCAAGACACACACGGCACCCGCCATCACGGCACCACAATCTCCCCCGACGGCACCCGCCGGCCGCAATCCGAATTCGCCGAGGTCTACGCGCTGGCCCAGCAGGCCAAGCAGCTCACCCACGGCCATTTCGACCCGATGCACGCAGGCGTCTACGACCCGACCGGCATCGTCAAGGGTTGGGCCATCGAGCGCGCACACGAACGGTTCCTCATGCCGCTCATCCTCTCCGGCCGGTGTGACGCGGCCGCGCTGGGCGGCGGCGGGGACATCCAGACCGCCGTGGCCGATGACAGCGACTTCACATGGCGCATCGGCGTGCAGGACCCGGCCAATCCACGCGGCACGCTACGCACCGTCACCATGTGCAACGGCGGCATCGCAACCTCCGGCACCAGCCAGCGCGGCGAACACATCACCCGCACCGCGCGAGACCTCAAACAGGTCACCGTCATCGACGATCGCCTGACGTTCGCGGACATGTGGGCCACTGCCGCCGTCAGCGCCGGTGAGGCCGCCTTCCGCAACATCGTGGCGGGCAGTCCCACGGCACCAGCCAGTCCCACGGCACCCAATCCCACAGCCCAGTCCAATCTCATGGCCGTGTTCGTGCGGGCCGATGGCACCGTCACCGAACTGCATCCGAGCCAGACAGGACTATCATGACCATCCGGATCATCGATCTTCGGCAGGCAGGCTACTCCCGGCGCACCGGCACCCCGGTCAGCCCGCCGAAGAGCGCGCGACGGCACCCATCACACGATAACGGCGATGACTAACGGCCAGCACCCGCAACCGAAACCCCGTCATCGTGTAATCGCAGGACAGCCCGCCACGCGCCCGCCAACCACCCGCCACGCACCCAGCCCGCCCGATTGCGACCGCATCACTTGGCGGCGGACCGCATCACCGCTTTCCGATTCCACACCACACCGATAAAGACCGATAAAGGACCATCAATCATGAAACGTATAACCTCGAACATCGCCTTGGCATGGGCCGTGGTGCTGTTCATCATACCGCTGCCGTTCCTGGCCACCCTCGTCGCCGGGTTCCCCGCACTGTACAGCGATGCGCTGTTCGGCGCCGAGCTGGGCGTCGTCGCGTACATCTGGATGCTGGCCGCCGTCTATCTCGCGTGCCGCCCGCGCTGGGTGGACCGCACGGTCGGCCTGCCGCATATGTACATGATCCACGGCGTGTTGGCGATTCTGGCCATCATCCTCGCCTTCCTGCATCAGTCACTGCTGCCGGGCGCAGGCGCGCTCATCGGGCTGACCGGCCACGCGGGCCTCTACCTGTTCATGGCCGTGGCGGTGTGGTCACTGGTGTTCATGGCCAGCTGGCTCACCGCCAAGTTCCCGCTGCTTGCCCGCATCAAGCGCGGGCTGGAGCGGGTGTTCCGCCATGAGATGAGCGTCTGGCTGCACCGGCTCAATCTGGTGGCCATCGCGCTGATCGCGCTCCATGTGCACGTCATCGACTACATCGCCTCCATCAAGCCGTTCATCTTCCTGTTCGACGCCGCGACCATCGCCGTGTTCGCCTATTACGTGTGGAGTTCGGTGAACCGCCGCGCCTTCGCGCTGCGCGGCTGGGTGGCGTCGGTCCGTCCGCTCGCCGATAGGGTCACCGAGCTGCGCGTGACGTTCGGCAGCGGCGACCGCGAGCAGATCCGCTGGAATCCCGGTGATTTCGCGTTCATCGCCTTCCCGGGCAAGCGCGGCATGCACGAGTTCCACCCGTTCTCGCTGACGAACGCCTATCCCTCGCCGAACAGCACGTCGTTCGCCGCCGCGCGCACGCCCGGACCGATGGCCGCGAACACCTCCACCGCGAACGGCACCGTCCTCACCACGCCGCATCCGGATGCCCCGGTGATGTCGTTCGCCATCCGCGCCGACGGTGATTTCACCGCACGCATCGCCTCGCTCAAACCGGGCGACGTCGTGCTCGTGGTGCCGCCGTACGGCCGGTACGCCGAGTTCATCAAGGAGCATGACCGTACGCACGACAATACGCATGGCACGGTTCCGCTGGTGCTCATCGGCGGCGGCATCGGCATCACGCCGCTGCTCGGCGTGCTCACCACGTACGCCGACGGCGCCCGGCCCGTCGACTTCCTATACACCGCCCGGTCGGAGAGGGACTTCATCTACCGCGACGAGCTCGAACAGTTCGGCCGCACCACGCCGTCCACGCGCATCCGTCTGATGGCGCAGCGACCGGACGAGGCGACCATCGCGCCGATGATTCGACCGCACGCCATCTACCTCATCGCCGGCCCGCAGCCGATGATGGAGGCCGTGCGTGCCATCCTGTTCAGTCATGGCGTGACCGCGGACGATATCTATTACGAGCCGTTTGCGATGTAGGGGTTGTGGGCGCTAGGAGGTTGCGGACTCGCCTTGGTTTGGCTTCTGTTAGGGTTCCTCTCGGTCCCATTCCATCCTGCCTATGCTCCCCTCAGGAGGGAAGCCTTCTGGAACTGAGCCGGTCAGCTTAGGCTTTGGTGATGTGGAGGCCTTGGGCGAGTGGTGAGGCGGCGGGAGTACCGGTGCCGGCCGCTGCTCCCGGCTCCAAGCCGAGCAATAGTGCGAGCACGGACACGGACGATGCGGCGGACCAGGCTTGCGGATGGCATGCGGCCGGGTAGGACGCCGGACCGGACTCCCCCTCGTCACCGGAATACAGTTCCGGAATCTGGTAACCGAACGTATCGGCCGCGCGGACCAGGCCCTCAGCCACGCGCAACGCCTCGACCTCGTAGCCTTCGGCGCGCAGGCCGTTCATGACGATGGCGCTGTCGTGCGCCCAGACCGAGCCGCAGTGGTAGCTTTCCGGCCAGTATCCGCCGGCGAGGGTGCTCATCGTACGCACGCCGTAGCCGGAGAGCATGTCGCTGCCGGAGAGCCGCTTGACCACGTCCGCAACACCGTCCGCATCCAGAATGCCGGTGCCGAGCAGATGGCCGATGTTGCTCGTGAGCGAGTCCACAGGACGCTTGTGCTTATCGAGCGCGATGGCCGGGTATTGTCCACGGCCGTCGTCCACCCAGAATTGTTCGTTGAAGCGGGTCTTGAGCTGTGCGGCCCAGTCGCGCCATTCGTCGGCGCCCGGCCGGCCGAAACGGTCCAACAGGTCGGCGCCCAGCACGGCGGCCTGATAGGCGTAGCCCTGCACCTCGCACAGGGCGATGGGCCCCTCGGCGATGCTGCCGTCATTCCAGCGCACGGAGTCGCCGGAATCCTTCCAGCCCTGATTGCTCAGGCCGTGGCCGGTGCGGTCGATGTATTCAAGGAAGCCGTCACCGTCGCAATCACCCCAATCGCGCAGCCATGCGAGCGCGGCCTCAAGGTTGGGCAGCAGCTCGCGAACTTCCTCTTCGGGCGCTCCCCAACGCAGCGCCTCGGCGAGCAGGATGATCCACAGCGGCGTGGCATCGATGGTGCCGTAATAGAGCGGCGGCAGGTGCATGCCGTTGTCGAACGCGCCGCTCTGCACCAGCGGTTCCGCGCGCAGTTCGTGCATGATCTTGCCGGGATCGGCATTGGTCTCCGGGTCGGATACGGTGGCCTGGAAGTGCGCGAGCGTGCGCAGCGTGCCCATCGCGGTGCGCGTGGTCAGCGGCAGCATGAACCGGGCGGCCCACAGCGAGTCGCGGCCGAACAATGTGAAGAACCAGGGCGCGCCGGCGGCGAGGAACTCGTCGTGCGGCAGGGCGGGGATGGCCATGCGCAGGCCGGCGAGATCGCGCAGCGACGTGTTGACCCAGTCGGCAACGCGGCTGTCCGCGGCGGTGACGGTGACGGCGCTCCACGGACAGTCGGCGGTGGCCGCCGTGACGGCATTGGCTGCGGTGCTCACGGAGACCGTGAGGCCCACGGCGCTCCGGCCGCGCGCCGGCACGGTCAGATGCCAGGTGAACGTGCCGTTGAGCCCATTCGCGCTGACGGTCGGGGCCAGAGCCGAATCGGGCATCACATCCACTGTGATGCCGCCGTAGGTGACGTGGAGCGCGGAAGGCGCATGCGCAGTGCCGGTGCTGGTGCTGGTGCTAGTGCCGGTGGAAGCGGGAGTGGGAGTTGCGCCAACGCCGGCATTGTTCTCAGCACCATTAGTGCCATTGTCGCTACCAGCGGCATCGGCGACATCATTGCTGGCGGCATGCTGGCCGCCACCATGCGATACGGCGAGGACGACCTGACCGCTGCCGGCCGCCGCGGACGGCGACCCGCCCTTGATCTCCTGCATCGTGGCCATGTCGAACCGAAGCGTCACAGCGAGATCGAGCTCGACGGGTTCGTCGATCACGCTGGCGATCTCGAACCGTTCGACGAGCGCGTCGGGCGTGAGCTCGCGGGTTTCGGTCACGCGCACGGACGGGTCCACGGTCGGCCCGTCGATATTGCGGGCGACCAGCGAGGTGACGCTGCGGCCCTTGGCCGGCGAGGACCATGCGATCGGCGTCGGCGCCTCACCGTCGATGGCCGTGACGATGCGGGACAAGATGCGGGTATCGCCCACGTAGTAACCGGCAAGGTTGGCGGCGCCCGCGTGGGGACGCTCGGCGTCCACCGTGCCGTCGGCCTCGGCCCACAGCTGGGCGGGCGCGGCGATGATCGGACTCATGTCGTGCATCCACGGCTGGCGGATCTGCTGGGATATGGTCATAGTTGTGCTCCAAATTCGAAAGTGGGATTGGTGGCGGGCGCGGCCGGAATAATTGGGGGGGGGGAGTTATTCCTTGACGGAGCCTTCGGAGCTGTTCATGATCTGCTTTTGGAAGATGAAGAACAGCACGGCCACGGGGATGGTCATCACGACGGCCGCCGCGAGCTTGACCGGGTACTGGTTGCCTGCGGACAGCTGGCCGCTGGCGAGCGAGGCGACGCCCTTGGTCAGCGTGGTCAGCGACGAGGACTGCGTGGAGACGATGAAGTGCGACAGCTCGTTCCACGATCCCTGGAAGGACAGGATCGAGATGGTCACCAGCGCCGGGCGGGCCATCGGCAGCACGATCGACCAGAAGATGCGGAAGGTGCCCGCGCGGTCGATCATCGCCTGCTCCTCCACGGACCGGGGAATCGATTCGAAGAAGTTCTTCATGATGAACACGCCGGCCGCGTCGATGAGCAGCGGCAGGATCATGCCCGCGTAGCTGTCGTAGATGCCCAGGCTCTTGATGATGAGGAACTTGGGGATGAGCAGCACCACCATGGGCACGCTCATCACGGCGAGCAGCATGCTGAAGATGAAGTTGCGGCCACGGAAATCGATGCGGGCGAGCGCATAGCCGGCCAACGAGTCGAAGAACACGCGGCCCAGCGTCACCACGATGGTCACGATGAACGAGTTCTTGAACCAGACCGGGAAGTCGGAGTTGAGGAACAGCTTGCGGTAGGCGGCGGTCGTCCAAATCTCCGGCACGAGCGAGACGGGGTTGGCCGTGGCGTCGGCGTCGGTTTTGAACGAGGTGGCCACCTGCGTGATGAACGGCATGATGTAGATCAGCGCGATCACGGCGAGGATGAGGTACAGGATGACGCCGCTGTCGCGGAATCGCTTGAACCAGGAGACGTTCTTGGTGCCCGTGTTCATGTCAGCGGTCCTTTCCTGTGGTGGTGGCAGCTGCGGTGCCGGCGGCTGCGCTGCTGGCGGTGGCCGCGGCAGCCCCGGCCCTGGCCTTGCGGCTCACGCCCAGCGACATGATCTCGGCCTTGGTCATGGACCGGGCTTCCGCCTTCATGGCCTCGTAGTCGGCGCGCCTGCGACGGGACATCTTCTTGTCCTTCATCACCCAGCGCTGAATCCAGGTCATCACGATGATGATGACGAACAGGATGAAGGAGATCGCGGCGCCACGGCCCCACTCCTGACTGTTGAACGCCGCGCTGTACGAGAGGTACGCGGTGGTCAGCGTGGTCTTGGCCGGGCCGCCCTGGGTACCGGTGTAGATCTGGTCGAACACCTGCCAGGTGCCGATGATGCCGAGCGTGACGACGGTGAAGATCGTGGGCTTGAGCTGCGGCACGGTGACCTGCCACATACGCTGCCACGGGGTGGCGCCGTCCATGATGGCCGCCTCCTCGGTGGCCTCGCCGATGCTCTGGAGCGCGGCGATGAACATGAGCATGAAGGTGCCGGAGGTGGTGAAGATGACCATGAGGATGATGGCGAACATCGCCACCGACGGGCCGGCCAGCCAGTCCCAGGCGCTCACGCCGAGGAAGCTGTGCTCGGTGAGCACTGCCGGGCCGTTCTTGATGCCGAACGCGCCGAGCAGAATGTGGATGATGCCCTGCGGGTCGTTGAACCAGTTCGGCCCCTTGACGCCGAACCACTTGAGCATGGCGTTGATCGGGCCGGCGGCGTTGAACAGGAAGAGCCACAGCACGGTGATGGCCACGGAGCTGGTGACCGAGGGGAAGTAGAACGCGGTGCGGAAGAATCCGCGCGCCTTGAGGATCTTGCGGTTGAGCATCACCGCGAGCGCCAGCGAAAGCAGCGTCTGCAACGGCACCACGATGAGCGTGTACCAGGCGTTGTTGCGCAACGCCGTGCCGAAGTCGCTCTGGGCGAGGCCCGGCGTGGTGAGCACATCCGCGTAGTTCTCGGCGCCCACGAAGTTCACGTTGCCGACGAACGGGGTGCCGCGGCCGGTCCAGTCGGACACGCTCACCCACAGGGCCATGAGAATCGGGACGAACAGGAAGACGCCGAGGATCACGATCATCGGCAGGCAGAACAGCCAGCCGGAGATCTCCTGGCCTTTACGGTCGATGTGCTGGCGGGGTATCCTGCGCGCGCTCCCCTTGCGCGGCCGTCCTGCCTGTGATGCGGACATGCTTCAACTCCTTCGTTGATTGGCGTCTGGTCTAGGTCTAGGTTTTGGCTCTGGCCATTGCGGCATCCCCGGCTTTCCCCTCTCCCCTCCGCCCGCTTTGGCGGAAGCGGAGAAAAGGAAAGCCGGGGACGTGGGCTACTCGCGGATTACTTCAGGATGGCCTCGAGGTTGGTCTGCGTCTTGTCGAGGATGGCCTTGGGATCGCCGGTCTTCAGGCCCTCGAGCTGGGCGTTGAGATCGGTGACCACGTCGGCCGCCCCCTTGGCGGTCGGCACGGTCACGGAGTACTCGAGACCGTCCATGAAGGCGCCGAGCTCCGGGAACTCGCCCTTCCAGGTGTCGGCGAGGGTCTTGGTGGCGGGCATGATGCCGAACGCCTTGGCGAAGTCCATCACCACGTCGTCGCTGGTCAGGTATTCGACCAGATCGATGGCGCCCTTCTGGTTCTTGCTGTCGGCGGCGATGCCCCAGCCGTTGGTGAAGTGCATGGTGCCCTGGCCGGCCGGGCCTTCGGGCAGCGGCACGACCTTGTACTTGACGTCCGGGTAGTCGGCGGAGAGACCGCCGGTGATCCAGTTGCCTTCGATGGTCATGGCGGCCTTCTTGGAGCCGAAGGCCTCGCCGCCCCAGCCGGTGCCGAGGTCGGCGGCGTAGGCGACGGTGCCGGTGTCGAGCAGGTTCTTGACCTCGGTCAGGCCCTGGACGCTCGCATCATCGCTGGCGATGGCCTTGGTGCCGTCGTCGGAGACCAGGCCGCCGCCCGCCTGCTTGAGGAACACGCCGACTCGGGCGTACTCGCCGTTGAAGGCCAGACCAACGTGGTCGTCGGCGGTGAGCTTCTTGGCCACCTCGGCCAGCTCATCCCAGGTCTTCGGGTAGTCGGCGTCGGTCAGGCCGGCCGCGGACCACATGTCGGTGTTGATGACCAGCTGCAGCGTGGAGACGTCCTTCGGGGCCGCGTACAGCTTGCCGTCGTAGGTGAAGGTCTGCAGCAGGTTGTCGTAGAAGTCGCTCTTGTTCTCGAGCTGGTCGCCGTAGGCCAGCAGCGAGCCGTTGGAGGCGTAGCCGGCCAGCTGTTCGGGGGCCAGGTAGAACACGTCGGCCGGGTCGCCGCCGGCGAAGCCCTGCGAGAGCTGCTGGGCCATATCGTTGGCCACCTGCACGGTCGCCTTGGTGCCGGACTTCTCGGACCACGCCGCCACGGCATCCTTGACGGCCTTGGTCTCGGTGTCGCCGGAGGAGCCGATCAGCACGGTGAGCTCCTGCGAGCTGTCGCTGGTGGGGTTGTCGGAGCTGGCGGTGTCGTCGAAGCCGCTGCCGCCGCCGCAGCCGGCGAGCAGGGTCAGTACGGCCACCGAGGCCGCGGTCAGTACCGTGAGCTTGTTCCTGTTCCTCATCGTCGAGTTCCTTTCTGTTCGGGCGGGCGCCCGTTCATGTCTCCATTGCCACGTTGCCACTGAATTGTCATCGTGGTGTGCGCGGTCGTGCGATCGCACGTTTGTCTGGCGCTCTGCCACCGTGATGGGCGACCACCGTGACCCGCAATCGCCGGTATTCAGTTGTATTCACTTGTATTCACTTGTATTCACTTTATTAGAACGTTCAAAATTATTCCCATGCCGTCATTGCGGGCCGGTTACGCCCGCGCGTAGTGACCTGCAGTGACCTATGGGAGTCCGGAAGACCGCTCGCCGTCGCGCATCGTCTTCCGGAATTGTTACGTTCTAATCAGTGGTTACATCATAAACGACAACGCCGAAGTCTGTCAACTCAAGCATGTTTCAGGTACCATCATTAGAACGAACCAAATCACCGCAACGCACGGCAGGCACCGACGCCGGCCGGATGAAGGGACACGCCATGGTCAGCATCAAAGACGTCGCCCGGGACGCCGGTGTCTCGCCGCAGACCGTATCCAACTGCATCAACAACCCCTCCATCGTCAAACCAGCCACGCGCAAGATGGTTCTGGCGTCGATCGCGCGGCTCAACTACACTCCCAACGCCTCGGCGCGGCGTCTGCGCACCCAACGCAGCAACACCATCGGCATCGGCATCGCGCCGGTCAGCTATTCCCAGGTCTACGACCGTTTTCTACACGCACTGGTTACCGAGGCGGACGTCAACGGCATCCGCGTGCTGCTGTACAAAACCGACTCGCAGCAGGACGAGATCCGCCAATTCGCGGCCCTCGCCGCCCGTGGCGACGTCGATTCCTTCGTCCTGACCGACACCACGCACGACGACCCGCGACTGGCCTGGCTGCACGAGCATCACCAGCCGTTCGTCCTGTTCGGGCGGCCGTGGGGCTGCGGCGCGATGGACGATCCGGCGACCCCGTGGGTGGACGTGGACGGTCATTACGGCATCGCCGAAATGACCCGGCATCTCATCCTGCACGGGCGCAAGCACATCGGATTCATCGGCTGGCCGGGCGTGTCAGGCACCGGCACGGATCGCTATCAAGGCTGGCGCGACACGATGCTCGACGCGCGGATGGTCAGCGGCGACGAGCTCGGGCAACTGTACGAGGAGGCCAGCAACGACATCATCGCAGGGCAGACCGCCTGCATCGCGCTGCTGGACCGGCGCCCTGATCTCGACGCCATCATCTGCGTGAGCGACACGCTCGCCGTGGGCGCCGCGACCGCGCTGCCCAACGACACGGACATCGTCATCACCGGTTTCGACGACACGGTCTCCTCCCGCTCGATGGGGCTGTCCAGCATCGCTCAGCCGCTCACCGAGAGCGCGCGCCACATCATCCGCATCACCCAGGAGCAGCTTGACGCGCCTGCGGCGGCCTTCACCGGAACGAATGACGGCGGCGGCGCGGCATCGACCGCCGACAGTCATTCGACCGGCGCTCCGGAGATAGTCGCGGGCGCGTATACCGGTAGCGGCTCGGACGGTGGCGGGCGTGGCGCATCCTCCACCTCGCCCGTCGCCACACCCGCCACTGCGGCCGCCACCGTGCCCGCCACCGTGATTGCCCGCGACGACCGGCACATCCTCCTCAAGCCGACCATCGTCATTCGGTAGGCCACCGGCGCCTTTTCGTCAGCGACCCCGCGGAGCGGCAGCACCGCGACCGCGCAACCCTGCACCCACATCAGCCCTTGTGCGCCCGCCTCCGAGGAGCGGCACCCGCCCGCATTCGGCATGACCGGATTCATGGACTACGCTTAGGAACCATGGAACTGCATGTTTTGAATCACCCGCTGGTCGAGCACAAGCTCACCGTCCTGCGCGACAAGAACACCCCCTCCTCCACCTTCCGCGAGCTCGTCTCCGAGCTCGTGATGCTCGAGGCCTACGAGGCCACGCGCGACCTGTCCGTCGTGTCCGTGCCGATTGAGACGCCGGTCGCGCCGATGACCGGCAAGAAGCTGGCTGAGCCGCGCCCGATCATCGTACCGGTGCTGCGCGCAGGTCTCGGCATGCTCGACGGCATGACCCGCCTGCTGCCCACCGCCGAGGTCGGCTTCCTTGGTATGAAGCGCGACGAGGACCACCCCACCCAGCAGATCACCTACGCGAACCGCCTGCCCGACGACCTGTCCGGCCGCCAGTGCTTCCTCATCGACCCGATGCTCGCCACCGGCGGCACGCTGGTCGCCGCCACGCATTACCTGGCCGAGCGCGGCGCGAAGGACGTCACCGCGATCAACATCATCGCCGCGCCGGAGGGCATCAAGTACGTCGAGGAGCACATCGACCCGTCCATCGACTTCAAGGTCGTGGTGTGCGCGGTCGACGAGAAGCTCAACGACAAGTGCTACATCGTGCCGGGGTTGGGCGACGCCGGCGATCGCCTCTACGGCGTGATCGACTAGTACGGGACACAACACTGTGCCACCGCAGACGATTTAGACCTCAAATCGGCCTGCGGGGGCACGGCCTGTGCCCCGGTAACCGCTTTATCGACGTTTTCCGGCTCCGGGGGCACACGGCCACGAATCAAAAACCGCATAATTACGCCGTTTTCACTTATCACGGCAATTCCGCCCAAAATAAGGGCGTGCCCCCGCAGCCCAAATTCATCTAATTTCCAGCTCCGGGGGCACACCATGCCGCGTCCCCAGCAGCGAATGCAGGTTTCCGCCCTCCCGCGGGAAGGGCACCAGTGGCGGGAACTTCAACCGGTCAAGGATTAGTTGCCGTCCTTCCGAGGGGAAGAACGGCAACGTGGTGGCCGCAGCGCCCGCCATGGCCAGACCTAGTCCGCCCCTCGGGGAAGGGCGGCAAGCATAATGGAGTCATTATGCAGATTGACATCATTGCGCCGGGACGTGTGAAGGAACAGTATCTGCGCGACGCCATCGAGGAATATTCGAAACGGTTGTCGCGCTACTGCCGTCTGAACATCATCGAAGTCGCCGACGAGAAGACGCCGGAACACGCCACCGACGGCGTCGAACGCCAGATCAAGGCCAAGGAAGGCGAACGTATCGCGAAGCATCTGCGTGATGGCGCGTTCGTCATCGCCTTGGCCATTGACGGCAAGCAGCTCTCCAGCGAGGAACTTGCCGCGAAAGTCGATGATCTGGGATTGCGCGGCGTGAGTCACATCCAATTCGTCATCGGCGGCTCGATTGGCTTGGATGACGCGATTTTGCGCCGGGCCGATTTCAAGTTGAGCTTCTCGAAGATGACCTTCCCGCATCAGCTCATGCGTGTGATTCTGCTGGAGCAGATCTACCGCGCCTACAAAATCAACGCCGGCGAGCCGTATCACAAATAAGTCACCAGTAAGCGGTGACGCAGGCGGCGGATGAGTATCCGTCGCCTGCGTCACCTGCCGCTATTGCGCCGTCGCCCTACCGCGCGTCGGGCACGAAAGCCTCGAAGATGTGGCGGTCGAAGTACTGGTCGCACTTGGCGAGCTCGTCGGAGCTGCGCACGGTCCACGACACGGCGGTGGCACCCATCGAACGCGCCAGACGGACCTGCGGCGAGGAGCCGCCGGTCCAGTCGTAGGCCACAAAATCAGGGCGCGAAAGCCAGTCGAACGCCAGCAGACCGGCGGCCCATTCGGCCGCACCGTTGCCCGACAGCGTGGCCGGGGCGCTCAACTGACCGCGGCACACCTCGGGATGGTGCTCCTTGTACCAGTTCACCGCGCCGGGGTGGAAGGACTCGATCACGTACGGGCCGCTGTACTCCTCAAGCAGTGCGTGGCCCTTCTCCATGAGCTCGACGCAGCGCTCGGTCCAAGCGGCGTTGTCGCTGAACTTGTACTCCACGATGAGCGGCGCGCGACCGGCCACCACCTTGAGCACGTCGGAGAACAGCGGCACATGCTGGTAGTAACCCTCGGGCGGGCGAGACGGCGTGACCACCAGCGGCGGGTTTTGTTCGGCGCCCGGCAGCGGCTTGGCCTTGAGGTCGCCGGAACGGCCGTTCGGGAACAGCGGGATGCGGGTCAGCTCGTCATAGGTGAGGTCTTCGATGCGACGCGGATCGCCGGCCACGCGCTTGAGATCGGCGTCATGCACCACAACGACCTGACCGTCAAGCGTGAGCTGCAAATCGAGTTCGATGCCGTAGCCCGCCTCGCATGCAGCGGCGAAGGCGGCCAGCGAATTCTCGGGGGCGAGTGGACCGGTCACATCGGCCGAGCCATAGCCGGCCTTAAGCGCCATCTTGCGGGCGAGTGCCACGTACTCACCGCTTTCGGCCATGGAGAGCGCGGTCGCGTCGGCTTGGGCGCTGGCGGGGCCGTCGCCCTGATACTCCTCAAGATCATCGGCGGAGACCAGGCCGGAACCGGCGTCGTGCAGGCCGCGATGCGCATACCAGACGTCGGGGATGGACGGCACGAAGTTGCGGCGCTTGTCATTGAACGTACGCGGAGCCACGGCCCACACGGCGGCACCTGCGGCAACCACGCCGGCCAGCGCCGCATTCCTCAAGAATTTCGACATAACGATCCTTCCGTTGCGGTGGTATCAGATTACCGCCGACGCCCTACGCGCGGGGCGCCGGTCCCACGAATGACTCACTAGTATGCTGCGTCAATAATTAATTCGTTGATTAATTCATTACCCCTCAGACCCGCTTCGCGTGCCAGCTCGTCCTGCAATTTCGGACGCGCTACGTGCGCGGCATGCTGGCTCGCCTGTCGGCTCACACGTCGCCTACAAACAGCTTTGCTGTTTGCTTCACGGCAACGTCCCATCAGAGAGGGCCAGCACCACTCAGACAATCACGAAACAGACCACTAGGGTTACAGGCGGGGTATTACATCGTCTAGCCACCCTCGCCTCAGACCTCCACTCCGGTCTTAAGCAAGCCGCTGCGGCGCAGCGTCCCGATTACACGGACAGGGCTTCGGCGAGCCACGCCGGAGTGTTGGAATCGGTGGGGTTCAATGCGCGGTCGGGATGGGCGGCGCGAAGCGGAGCCCAGCTGAAATCAGGTACCAACTCGGCTGCCGTGCATGGTTCCGGTGTGGGCCGCACGCGCAGCAGCCACGCGCAATAGCCGATGATCTGCTCAGGGTCAACGCGAGCACGCAACGCGCCCATGTCCAGCGACCGTTCGCGTTTGGCGAGACGGCGGCCGGCCGCATTGTCGATGAGCGGCAGATGCTCGTATGCGGGATTGGCAAGGAACCCGCATTCCGGTTTGAAACCGCCGGCAAGCAGGCAATGGCGAATCCACATCTGCAAGGCGGTGGAACGTAGCAGATCGCGGCCGCGCACGATGTCGTCCACACCCATGTCCAAATCGTCCACGACCACGACCAGCTGATAACCGAACAGGCCGTCAGCCCGGCGAATCACCGAATCGCCGATATCATGCGGCAAATCGTAGGTCTGCGGACCGTAGACGGCATCGTCGAACATGGCGGTCACGCCACGGATGCCGTCACCGCCGAGTGGCTGGCCTTCGTCATGTCGGCCGCCGCTAAACCCGCCGCAATCGGCCTCCCGATCAACCGGGCCATCTGCAGTTGCTGCCGCGATACCGGTAGCCGGCACATCGCCAGCCGTTATCGGCATAACAGGCATCGCAGCAGCGGACGCGGCCGGGGCGGACAGCATTATGTCATGCATCATCGGGGCAAGCTTCTTCTCCGGCATGGCAATGCGAAGGGAATGCCGATCACCTCGGGCGAGTCGCTCGCGGACCTCGTCGGGGTGCTCGCGCAGCAATCGACGGCACGTTCCGGGATAAACCATGAAGCCATCGCCCTCGTTCGGGGCCGAGGCGGCGCGGATGTCGGCACGCGAGCAGAAGCACGGGTACAACACGTCCGATACCTGTGGACCTTCGGCGCATACGCCGTCCGGCAGCAATTGTGAAACAATGTGTGAAACATCATCAGTATTCCGCGGAAGGTCCTGTGAAACACCCCGTGAAACATCTTCGGCATCGTGCATGTCACGTTGCGGACCCTTGCATGAATCATGCAGGCCACTACCCGAAGTCCTCGCCGCGTCAGCCGGCAGGCGAGCGGCAACTTCCGACGCATCACCCCATCGCACCGATCGCAGGCATTCCAGCGCGTATTCGTAACGCTCGGTGTTGCGCGACTGGTACAGCGGTTCGGCGTTATCCCAGTCGAGGCCGAGCCAGCGTAGATCGTCCATCATGAGCTGGTCCGCGCCAGCGATGACGCGTGGCTTGTCCACGTCCTCGATGCGCAGGAGCATGTGCTCGCCACGCGAACGGGCGGACAGCCACGCGGCCAGCATGGCATACACGTTGCCGATATGCATGCGCCCCGATGGCGTCGGCGCAAAACGTCCGGTCATCGATCTCCTCTCACATCAGGCGGGTACGGCATCCACCGCGCGTGTTACCAGTATGCACCGCTCACGGCACGCGATGGTATGCGACAGTGCGACATCATGCGATGCCGGCCACGCCGACCACTGTTTTGCGGGACACATGCATTATCCGCATAGTCTCCCCGTTTGAAGACGCAGTGTCTTAGAGGTGCAATGTGTTTGGTAGCGCGACGATCATCAATCAAGCCCGCATAGCCCTACACTCGGAGGAGCCATGGCGCTTACCCAAATGCCTTATCTCGCAGACACGCATAGCTTCCACACCCGGCGCCGTCATACCATCACCGTCACGCGGGTCTCGGAGTTCGTGGACGATGCACATCATCGGCACTTGAGGCGCACGACCACATCCAATGCGCCGAGGCCAACCCCATCTCACCCTCGGCGTCATAGCCATGAATTGCTATCTGGCTTGTAAGGGGTACATTTCACCTGTCACGGTTAGCTATCTGCGCTGCAAGGGGTACATGACGAAGTAGCCATCGACTCAAAAGCGCTCAATACCATAGCCAAATCAGCCCTCATACTCGGGATATGAGATTTAAGGTACCCCTTGCAACGCAGATAGCTTTTCAGGCAATCGGTGTACCTACCCCTTGCAAAGGAGAAAGCTCTTTTCCGTCAAGATTGACGCACCGGGACACCACATGGCTTATGCCCTAGTGGTCCGTCTCTTAAACAATTGAGGGCTTCAGCTTTTTCTCTCCCCCAGTCAGCTTCGCTGACAGCCCCCTCACCAGAGGTGAGCCAACACCACTCAGACAATTACGAGACAGACCACTAAGGCCCATCTTGAATTGTCGGAGTGGCATTAACTCCCTTTGGGACGAGCTGACCTGCAAAACGGGTCCGCGGGCAGTCAATCCGTCAATGAACGGCCTACAGACAATGGGACCGTGGATGAAACCACGGCCCCATTTATAAGTCCGTCAGCAACTTTGCAGTGGTATCAAGCAACACACAGCAACATCACAGCGGCATTGCCGCAGCTATTAGCACTGCAGCACCGTTGCCGAACCTGCAACCGTCACTTGTCCTCGGTGACCTTGTCCACGTTCACATCCGGGTCGTCGCCGACGATTTGGTCGCTGGCCCACGCGGAGAGCTCGAGGTGCTCGCCGCCGGTCTGGTCGACCAGCACGGTGTCGCCGTCGTGGACCTTGCCGGCCAGCAGCATGCGGGCCAGCTGGTCGCCCACCTCGGTTTGCACCAGACGGCGCAGCGGACGGGCGCCGTAGGCCGGGTCGTAGCCGGTGTTTGCCAGCCACTCGCGGGCGGAGTCGGTCACGTCGAGCGTGATGCGGCGGTCGGTGAGGCGCTGGGCCACGCCACGCACCTGGATGTCCACGATGCCGCCCAGCTCCTCGCGGGTGAGCGGATGGAACATCACGATGTCATCCAGACGGTTCAGGAACTCCGGCTTGAAGTTCATGTGCACCGCGTCCATCACGGCCTTCTTCTTGGCGTCGGGGTCCAGATCCTCGTTCACGAGGAACTGCGAGCCGAGGTTGGAGGTCATGATGAGGATCGTGTTCTTGAAGTCCACGGTCCGGCCCTGACCATCGGTCAGACGACCGTCGTCAAGCACCTGCAGCAGCACGTCGAAAATCTCGGGGTTGGCCTTCTCGACCTCGTCGAACAGCACGACGGAGTACGGGCGACGGCGCACAGCCTCGGTGAGCTGGCCACCCTGCTCGTAGCCGACGTAGCCAGGGGCCGCGCCGATCAGGCGGCTCACGCTCGCCTTCTCCATGTACTCGGACATGTCGATGCGCACCATGGCCTTCTCGTCGTCGAACAGGAAGTCGGCGAGCGCCTTGGCGAGCTCGGTCTTGCCCACGCCGGTGGGGCCGAGGAACAGGAACGAGCCGGTCGGACGGTTCGGGTCGGAGATGCCGGCACGCGAGCGGCGCACCGCGTCGGACACGGCGGTGATGGCCTCCTTCTGGCCAATCACGCGCTTGCCGAGGTAGTCCTCCATGTGCAGCAGCTTCTCGTTCTCGCCCTGCATCAGGCGGCCGACGGGGATGCCGGTCCAGTCGGAGACGATCTCCGCCACGGAGTCGGCGTCCACGCGGTCAGGCACCATCGGCTCCTGCGCGGGGTTGGAGGAACCGGTGTCCTTGGACTCGGCGTCCGCGTTCTCGGCGGCGGCGAGTTCCTTCTGGATGGCCGGAATCTCGCCGTACAAAATCTTCGACGCCTCGGCCAGGTTGCCCTCGCGGGTGAACTTGTCCGCCTGCACGCGCAGGTCATCAAGCTTGGCACGCAGCTCGCCGACCTTGTTGTGCCCGGCCTGCTCGGCATCCCAACGCGCCTTGAGGCCGCTGAGCTTCTCACGGGTGTCCGCGAGTTCAGCCTGCAGCTTGCCCAAGCGCTCCTTGGATGCCGGGTCCTCGGCCTTCTTGAGCTGCATTTCCTCCATCTCGAGACGGGTCACCTTGCGCTGCAGCTCGTCGATCTCCTCCGGGGAGGAGTCGAGCTCCATGCGCAGGTGCGCGGCCGCCTCATCGACCAGGTCGATGGCCTTGTCGGGCAGCTGACGGCCGGAAATGTAGCGGTTGGAGAGGGTCGCGGCGGCGACCAGCGCGTCATCGCCAATCGTCACCTTGTGGTGCGCCTCGTAACGCTGCTTCAAGCCACGCAGGATGGCGATGGTGTCCTCGACGGACGGCTCGCCCACGTACACCTGCTGGAAACGACGCTCCAGCGCCGGGTCCTTCTCGATGTTCTCGCGGTACTCGTCCAGCGTGGTGGCGCCGATCAGGCGCAGTTCGCCGCGGGCCAGCATCGGCTTGAGCATGTTGCCGGCGTCCATGGAGCCCTCGGCGGCACCCGCGCCCACGATGGTGTGGATCTCATCGATGAACGTGATGATCTGGCCGTTGGCGTTCTTGATTTCGTTGAGCACGCTCTTGAGGCGTTCCTCGAACTCGCCACGGTACTTCGAGCCGGCCACCATCGAGCCCAGGTCAAGGCTGATGAGCTTCTTGCCCTGCAGCGTGGTGGGCACGTCGCCCGCCACGATACGCTGGGCGAGGCCCTCCACGACGGCGGTCTTGCCGACGCCGGGCTCGCCGATCAGCACCGGGTTGTTCTTGGTGCGGCGGCTCAGAATCTGGATGACGCGGCGAATCTCCTGATCACGGCCGATGACCGGGTCGAGCTTGCCTTCCTTGGCGGCGGCCGTCAGGTCGGTGGAGTACTTCTCCAGCGCCTTGTACGAGCCTTCCGCGTCCGGGCTGGTCACCTTCGCGCCGCCGCGCACGCCGGGCACGGCCTTGCGCAGGGCCGCCGCGGTGACGCCGTTCTTCTCCAGAATCTCGGCCGACTGGTTCGGCTTGCTGGCCGCGATGCCGATGAGCAGGTGCTCGGTGGAGACGTATTCGTCACCCATCTGCTGCATTTCCTTCTCGGCCTGCGCGATGGCGGCGGTCAGCTGACGGCTGGCCTGCGGCTGCGAGGTGGTCGAGCCGGACGCGCTCGGCAGACCGACCAGCGCGTTGCGCACCGCGGCGCCGATGGCCTTCGCGTCGCCGCCCGCGGCCTCGATGAGCGAGCGGACCACGCCGTTCTCCTGACGCAGCAGCGCATCCATGACGTGCAGGGTCTCGACCTGCGCGTTGCCGGCGGCGGAGGCGCTCTGAATGGCGTCGCCGACGGCCTCTTGGGCCATGGTGGTGAACTTCTGTTCCATAGTGTTCCTCCAAAAGTCTTCTTGTATGCCTGCCGTGGGCGCGTGCCGATGTGTACCGTGCGCACCGGCGTTTGCCGCGGTATGCGCGGGTACCGGAGTGCCAGAATTCGGCTCGGCACATGACCACGGCAGGCATTCGTGTCATGTTCTGACACTCTCAACCGGCCTGCGACCCATTCTATTCCCAAAACTTGAGTGAAGGAGACTCAAGTTTTGGGGATTCGGTGGGCGCGTCCATCATGCGCACCGCCGCCGAGGCGGCCGGCGAATCGCTCCTATACTCGCCACTGAGTCGTCGCGCGATTTTCCAAGCCGACCCGCCCATTCCGCAACCGGGCCGGCAAGCGCGACCGCGAAATACCCGGGAATGAAGAGAAGAACATGATTTTCCAAGCCGGCGCGCTGCTGCTCGCCATCATCGTCCCTTACGCGCTCAAGCATCTGCACGTCTTCGGCGAGCGCGACTACAAGGTGGCCCAAGGACTGGTGTTCAACCTCACGCTGCCATGCGCAATCATCCTCTCGTTCGCCACGAACAAGCATGACATGCGCATGCTGTGGATCGTGCTGTTCGGTTTCTTCGCCTGCGCCGTGCCGCTGTTCATCGTGTATCTTGGCTCGCGCGGTGACGAGCGCAACTATCGCGCGTTCCAAATGCTCAACGCCTCGGGTCTGAATCTCGGCGCGTTCTGCCTGCCGGTGGTGCAGACGTTCATGGGCGCCTCGGCCGGACTGCCGATCATCATGCTCGACATCGGCAACGCCACTGTGGCGACGGCGGGCTCGCTCACCATCACGCGCACACTGCTGAAGATGGACGGGAATTTCAAATCGCTGCCGTTGCGGCTGCGGCTGCGCAACATCGCGCGCGATTTCCTGGGGTCGATCTCATTCGACATCTACATGCTGATGCTGGTGTTCATGTTCGCGCACATCACCATCCCGCAGCCGATCGTGACGCTGATTACGCCGTTCGCCAACGCGAACGCCTTCTGCGCGATGGCCATGATCGGCCTCATGATGGAGATTCCGGACAATCGCAAGGACCGCGTGGAGCTGTTGAAGGTGATCGGCTGGCGTGCGGTGTTCGGCGTGATCATCGCCGTGGCGGCATGGTTCCTGCTGCCGTTCGACATGCGCATCCGCGAGATCATCGTGCTGGGCGCCTTTGCCCCGATCACGATCTTCTCCACCAAGTTCACGGACTCGCTCACCGGCAACGCCAAGCTGGCTGGATTCTCCCTGACCGTGACGGCCATCATCTCGCTGGTGGTGATGACCGCGCTGCACGCGGTGCTGCCGGGGGCGTGAGACGCGCGGCGCGCAACACATGACACGAGAGGCGCGCGACGGCCGCCCTCGGACGGCGGATAAGTAGAGAAAAGAATAGCCGCCATCCGTAGGCGGCGGCGTAATTCGGCGCTAGCGGTCTGTCCTCAATAATTGAGGACTTCAGCTTTTCTTTCCCAGTCAGCTTCGCTGACAGCCCGTCCTGCAATTAAGGGCGCACTGGCCCGCGAAGCGGGTCTGAGGGGTAGTGCATTAATCAACGAACTTATGGCGTGGCTAGGCGCGCACGATCACGTTGCGCAGGTCGCCGATGCCCTCGACGTGGACGATAGTCTCGTCACCGGGGTCGAGGTGACCGGAGGCGTTCGGCGTGCCGGTCATGATCACGTCGCCGGGCAGCAGCGTGGAGAACGAGGAAATCGCGGCGATCTGCTCCGGGATGCCGTGGATGAGGTTTGCGGTGGTGCCGGACGCCATCGGCACGTCCTCGCCGTTCAGGGTGAAGGAGATGTGGGCGTCGCGCCAGTTGAGGTCGTCGCGCATCACGATCCACGGGCCGAGCGGGCAGGAGGTGTCGAAGCCCTTGGCGCGGGTCCACGTCGGGTCGATGCCCTGCAGGTCGCGCAGGGTCACGTCGTTGACGCAGGTGAAGCCAAGTACGTAGTCCATGGCGTTCTCCACGGACACGTTCTTGGCGATGCGACCCATCACCACGGCCACTTCCGGCTCGAAGTTCATGTCCTTGGAGCATGCGGGGTACACAATCGGGTCGTCCGGGCCGATCACCGAGGTGGACGGCTTGGTGAAGATGACCATGTTCTCCGGCGCGTGTGCAATTTCGGAGTGACCGGCCTCGTGCATGAACTGCGCATGAGCCTCGTAGTTCTTGGCCAGACCGTATACCTTGGAGGGAATCACCGGGGCGAGCAGACGGATGCCGTCGGCGTCGAGCGCGTAACGGTTGCCGGTGGGCGTGACCTGATCGCCGGCCAGCGGGTGACCGTCCAGTTCGACGAGGTAGTCCTTGCCGTCGTTTTCATCCTTCTGCACGAAGGCGTAACGCGGCGAATCATTGAGCGAAAAACGTGCAAGTCTCATGGTGCCTAGCGTACACCGGTTTAGCGCGCTCAACGTCATGACTCTTCTGGCAGAAGCGGTCGTATGGCAAGCGAGCGGGGATGTTGGGTTTTGGATTAGGTTTGGGCCCGTCAATCAATCATGGATTGGGTCACTATAGGGGCTGACGGGTGCGGGGTTTGGTGTGCGATACCCAACACACTCAAGGCCGTTCGGCCAAGCCTACGGTTGGGTATCGCACACCAAACCCCGCACCCTTCCGGCGAATGGCTACGCCGGTGCGCAAATCACCGCGAAGGAATTAGGTTATGTTAGACCAAAGTGTTGTTATTCGGGTTGCACGCATACCGTGTCATCCACCTTCATGACATGCCGGTGATGCTTGGACGCGAGTAATTGCAACGCCTCCAATAAAACCAACACTTTGGTCTAACAGTCCCAGGAATTACGCCTACTGCTCGGTCCAGGTCTGGTCGAAGAGGGACTGGCCGCTGGCGGTGTGCATGTAGACACGCAGCGAGGCCTTGCCGCTGGAGGTCTTGCACATCGTGCCGAGCATGTCGGCGGTGGACTGGTAGGTGTCGCTCAAGGCGGAGACCGACGAGGCGATGGAATCGCCCGCGGCGGCGTACTCGTCGCCGACCGTGTACTCGTAGACCAGCGTGTCGCCTTCGACATGGTAGGAGAAGGTGATGCCGGAGCCGGACAGCGAGTCAACCTCGGACTGGATGGAGGACTTGAATTCGTCGGAGTCCACGAATGCCTGCACCGAGTCGTAGAGGCCGTAGTCGCCGCTGGACAGGTCGTTTTCGGTGTCGTTGAGCGTGTTGTCCAGTGAGTTGTCGAGGTTGTCGAGGTCGCTGGAATCGGAGTTGGAGTCGGTGCTGGAATCGCCGCCGATGCTCGAGTCGGTTCCGGAATCGGACTGGCTGTAGGAGGAGTCGGACTGCGCGTCCTGTATCGCCTTATTCGCTATCGCAGCACTGCCCGCCAGCCCCACCACGACCAGAACGATCGACAGCACCATGCTGATGATGCTGATGACGATGCCGGCGATGGCCAGCCCCTTGCCCTTACCGCCCTGCTTCTTGATCTGGTTCAGGCCGATAATACTCAGGATCAGGCCGATCACCGCGACGAAGAACGAGCAGATGAAGCCGGCGATGGCCATGCCGTTGTACTTCTGGTTGTTCGGGTTGTACGGGTCGTCCGCCGGGGAAAGCGGCGCGTTGCCGCCGGCGCCGTCGCCGTTGCCGCCCGCGTATGGCGGGTACTGGCCGTATGGCGGGACGCCACCCTGCGGCGGGAAGTTCTGCGCCTGCGGAGGCACGTTTTGTTGCGGAATGTTCGACTGCGGGACATTCGACTGCGGAGCCGGACCGGGGCCGCCGTACACGGGATTGCCGTACACGGGACTGACCGGCGTTGCGCCTTGTGGCGGAACCGGGTGGTCGCCGGCGCCGTACTCGGGAGCGCCGGGTGCAGCATTCTGCGACGAAACAGAGCCGTTACCGTCATACGCGGGAGCGCCGCTCACCGGCACGCCCTGCTGAGTGTAAGGGTTCGCCCCGTACGCCGGCTGCTGCGGCTGGGACTGCGGCGCAGAATCAGCCGGAGCGGCGGCCGGTGCATCGGGGGCGATGGAATAGGCCGCCGGGGTGGCCTTCAGCGCGGACGACGGAATCGCCTCGGTTTCGGCGAATGACGATACCACTCCAGGAACGCCATTGGCGGGTGTCGCATCCGCAGCAGCGGGGAATATCGAATTCGGTTCATGGCCGGACGATGGAATCGCCTCGGTTGCCGGCTCGGGCTGCGCGTGCGCGGGAGCCTCCTGCGCCGCCGCGACCGGCACCGCGCCCAGTGGCGGCACGGCCAGCGTGGGCTGCTCGGTCGGGGTGAACGCTTGCGTGGGGGCGGCGTCGTTACCGGCAACGGCACTAGCCGAATCAGTCAAGCCAGCCGAGCCGACCAAGCCAGCCGACGGCAGGGCCTGCGTGGCCTGCAGCGGCTCCTGTTGCAAAGACGGCAACGCCTGGGTTGCCGCCGCCCCATCGCCAGCCGCGGGCAGCGTTTGCGTCGCCCGCTCAGACTGGTCAACGATGGGCAGAGCCTGAGTCGGCTTCTCTCCGGACAATGCCGAGGACGCCGGCGCCGGAGTCGGCCAGCCCAACGGGGCAAACGGCTCCGTCCCCGATTCGACGCCGGCCGTGCCGGAAATCTGGACGTGCGGCAGAGGTGTCGTTCCGGAATCCCCCGTCAACGGCAACGTCTGCGTCGACTGCTCAGGCTGACTGACGTCCGCACCGACCGGCAACGGTTCGGTGGGATTCGTCTCGATTGGTTTGGTTTCGGCGGCCCCGGTCGGAATCGGCTCGGTTGCATTCGAATCGGCCATGATGCGCTCCTTCTCATCCCGTGCCTACTGGTCAGGCACGTCCCCAACGCGCGCTACTTTGTGCGTTACTTCACATCGTACGCGCGCTTGGGTGGAATCGCATCCATTACCAAACAGCATTCACCTGCATGTCCGGCACTGTTTAATTCACTACGTTGACCGCTATTCCCCTATTCCCGCATTCATCCATTTGCTCTTTCAACCGTAAACATCAATAGCGTCAGTGTATTCGTAGAACAAAGAAAGCAATTTACCGCATAATGCTACGTAGTATTTCATGAAATTCAGCAAACTGAACAAATCATAAACCGGCGCAAGCCATATCTACACCAGATTCAGATGTCACACTACGACTCGGAGATTCCCAGGCTGAATGGACTGGCGGGCAAGTCCAAACCGTTGTAGAGCAGCACGCTGCTCGTGGGATTGGAACGCCATAGGTACCGCACCTGTCTGATGTCTCGAACGTCTTTGGCTGTCACAAGCACGGTATCGTCGTCCGTGATGGACGCCGAAGCGGCTTTGAATACGCCATCGGGGCCCGCGACCTCGAACCCCTGCAACGGCTTATCGGTATCATCGGCCGTATGCGTCGCCGTCGCACGCGTTGAATAAATCGGCGACATGGCATGCAGGCCTTCGCCGGTCGAGCCAGTGAAGGAAATTTCAACAGTGGACCCATCCTCATCAGTTTGCACGGCACGTTTGGGCATGGGACTTGCCGGCACATCAGTCTTATTCTGCATGGCTTGCCATTGTTGGGCCATGCGGTATGCCAATATATCCTTGCCAAGCGGATGAATCAGCTCGCTGGTGCCCTTGTCCGCATCGATGGAGACGGTCATGGCCACATTCTTTTGAGAGCCGACAGCCTGCAGGGCATCCAACTGAGCCTGACGAACCCCTGCGGTATCGACATTCTCATCGTATCGAGCCAATTGCACATAGAGAAAAGGCAAATCAGCATCCTGAAATATCTCGCGATATTGATTAATCAATGTCACAAAATTCGCGGAATATGATGCGACGTCACTGGGAATTCCAGCCTCATTCTCGCCCTGATACCACAGAACACCGCCGACATTGTACCCTCGCAAAGGTGCGATATGCGTGCCGTAGATTTCCCCACCAACCATGTGCTGCTTGATGGGAGAGCCGCCCCAAGCCGTTTGAATAATTCCAATAGGCACATCAGGGTTGTTTTCCCGTAAATGTTCGGCGAAGAATTGCGCCAGGTAGCTGAGATATTGCGCATTATCGTCATCAGCCGCAAGCCACCCACTCTCGTTATATGAGAGCAACGGGAATTCCCCATCATTCTCATCGTAATTGCTTTTTACATGGGAAGCCACTAGGAAAAACACATAGCTGTCGGAAATGGTATCCGGAAGATCGTCAGTGGTAAATACACCCTGCATATTCTCCTGTCGGGCAGCTTCATAACCATAGTATTGATCATAATTCAGTTCCATATTGGACTGCCCCGCAGCAACGAATACATCACCCACATACGTTTTCCGGATGGTGAACAGCTGGTGGCCCTTGCTGGCGATGGACAACGTATACGGTTTGAGCTGTGCCGGCAACGTCTTCAGACTGATTGAGAAGTTTCCCTTGGCATCCGCTGTGGTCGTAGCCTCCGCCGTATGCTTGTCATCGCTGTCTTTCATGGCAACGGTGATGGACGCCTTCGGCGTGGTCGAGCCCTGAACGGCAATCGGCTTATTACGCTGGAACACCATATTTTCCATGTAATAATTGGGAAGTGTTACACTCTTCGCTTGCACCGAGGACGAAGCGGGAGTGGTTTCTGTCGTCTTCTGCGAAGCATGCGAAACGGTCAGCAGACCGCCGAACACCAATATGGCCATGACGGCAATCACCGCCACCACAACGCCGATTGCCACGAATACGCCGCGTTTTCTTGTCTGATCACTCATCATGGTTGTCTCGACCGCTTAGCCTTTTCTACGTTGCATTGTGAGATGATGATTGGCCAACCAAGCCAGCCCCACATCACGTATAGCACAGCCTCCACGACGAGGAAAGAGCGTGCATCTCGCTTCTTGCACAAAGTCCGTAAATCGGAGACATCATGATTTCCACCAGCAAGAACCCATAGAAGAAGAGCCGCGCACAGCCGTATACGTATCCTCACGATCCGAAGAATCTGAGCCCACACCCTTTGCCCTTTGCCATCCGCCCCAGCTGGAACTCGGCAAACAGCAAGTAAACACGCAGAAAACTACTTCTAAACCTGCCGTTACAATGTGAGGCTTGCAACGTTGTTGAATGCAGATGGGTTGTAATGGCAGTTCAAGAATCAACACAACAGGGCGTCCCGCCAAATCCGCCAAATCAGGAACAAGCTTTGGAGCTTCCCGGAAAAAGCTCGGACAGCAAGCCGGCCGACGCGGCGGCAAAGAACCGTAACAGTGTTCTTGCAGGTTTTACTTCGCGGATTACCGCACAGATGCAGCCGCTGTATAACTACTTATCCGCCGTCTTTGCGCCAATACTTACTTCACACTGGTTCCAAGTGCTCCAGCGCGCCTTCGAACGCATCTTCAATACCACGCGCGATCTTTGGCAGAAGCGTCTTCAATTCTCTTATGCGTTCTACAGCATCGTGTTCGTGGTCTCCACCGCCATCACGGTGACAGTGATGCAATGGAGCATGTACAGTGAGCCATCGTACGACGATCCCAGCGCAGTGGACGACACCACCAAAATGCTCGGCAGCGTCAAAGGACAGCTCACGATGTTCGTCAGCCAGATGTGGCTGCAGAACAAGTACAACTGGCTACTGAACTTCCTAGTGCTCGGGCTGATCTATCTCACGATGATCTTCGTGCTCAATCGTTTCTGGATCGCCACCGCATTGTTCGTAACCATCATGATCACGTTCACGGTGGCGAATCGCATCAAAATCGGTCTTCGCAACGAACCGATCCTGCCATCGGATCTGAACTTCATCACTGGCGGCAACGGCGGTGAAATCGGTTCGTTCATACCAAAAGACAGCCAACCGCTGGTCGACGCCGCCGTCCGTCTGCTTCTTGCGGTGGTGCTGACCTGCATTTTCCTGCAGATTCTTGACCGCCGCACCTGCGTCATTCCCTTCCACTGGAGGCATCCGTTCAGGAACGCCCAGACTGTCCTCGGCAACTGCACACGCGCGATTGCCGTGGTCGTCAGCGTCGCCACGTTGTTCTCGTTCACATGGAACCTCAGCATTCCGGGTTCATGGTCGTATACGTGGGCGGCGCGCATGGGAGATTCGCCGCAGCTATGGAATGCCATGGGCGACGCTCAAAACAATGGTCCCATCATGAATTTCCTACGGTTGGCACACGTCAAGGTCATGGACAAGCCGGAAGGCTACAGCAAGCAGACCATGGAGGATCTGGCCGCGGAATATGCCAAGCAGGCGGAATCCACCAATCAGAACCGCGCCACCAATCTCACCGACAGCACGGTCATCATGATCTTGTCCGAGTCGTTCTCCGACCCGACCCGCGTGGCCGGCGTGAGCTTTTCCGAAGACCCGATGCCGAACATCCGTGCACTGAAGGACTCGACCACTTCCGGTCTGATGCTGTCCACCGGCTACGGCGGAGGTACCGCCAATATCGAATACCAGTCCCTGACTGGTCTGAGCATGTCGATGTTTGACGATTCCATGCAGTCCATGTACCAAGAACTGGTTCCCCATGAGAAGCAGGCATACACGTTCAACCAAATCTGGAACGCGCAATTTGGCGAAACCGGTTCCATCGCCTTCCACCCGTATTACAAGGGCATGTATCTACGCGACAGCAACTACAAGAAGTTCGGTTTCGATCAGTTCCTTACGCTGGACAGCCAGCCCGAAATCACCCATCAGGACCGCATTGACAACTCCATATACGTCAGCGATGCCGCATCGTACCGGAATGTGCTTGACACGTTGGCCGATGGCACGAGTCATTCCCGATTCATCCAACTGGTGACGATCCAGAACCACATGCCCTACAGCAACTGGTATGCGGATAACCAGTTCCAAGAGGCGGATACATCCACACTGGCCGGAGACGAACGACAGAACGTGGAGACCTATGCCAAAGGCGTCAATATCACCGACCAGGCGACCACCGAATTCCTGAATCAGCTCGATGCGTTGGATGAGCCGGTCACCGTCATCTTCTACGGCGATCACTTGCCTGGCATCTACGACACAGCTGTTAGTGGCACACCATTGAGCGACGCCAACGGCCGCGCCTCGTTGTATGAGACTGATTACTTCATCTGGTCGAATCAGGCATCGGCGTCCGCAGAAACGAAGCTGGACCAGCAGGAGACCAGCTATACCTCATCCAATTTCTTCATGTCGCTTGCCGCGGAGCATATGAACGCGAAGGTTTCCGCTTATCTCGAGCTGTTGGGCGAGCTGCACCAGCAGGTGCCGGCGCTCAGCAGGGCGGTGTCCACGGTCGACTCGCAGAGCGGCGACAACAAGACCTACCTGTCCGCCGACGGCAACGTCGTGCCCTACAAGTCGCTGTCCACCAAGGCCAAAAAGCTGCTGAAGGACTACGAACTGGTGCAGTACGACCTGACGGCCGGCAAGGGGTATCTGAACGACACCGATTTCTTCAAGGTGGGGTAGCTGCATTCCGCCCCAGTCAGCTCTGCGCCTGGCTCCCCTCAGAGAGAGGAGCCGATGGGGTGGGCGACAAACCGAACACGGGCGTGGGGATGGCTCCCCTCTTTGAGGGGAGCTGTCAGCGGAGCTGACTGAGGGGAGCCCGAAGAGAATGGCTTACTTTGCC
>NZ_JFAO01000028.1:0-6700 GCF_006408945.1 Bifidobacterium sp. UTBIF-78 | reverse complement strand
GGTTTTTCATTGGTGCTGTGACCTGAGCGAGTACCCCGGCGCTTCTATTGGTCTCATCTGTGGTGAGTGCGCCGAGGCCGCGCGGAACGCGGCCGATGAACGAGCCGAGGCCACTCATCAGACCTTCGTGGATGGGGTACGTGGCCGTGAACACCGACCATGGATTGGGTTTGCCTTCGATGACCCAGTTGGTCAGGAATCCTCCCACTCCCAGTGCGGTGGCGGCCGCCGCCGCGTAATGGGGTTTGACTTGGGTGGCGAATTGCAGCACCTCGTTGAACAGCCGTTTCGCGATGAGTTCCGCATCCGAATACAGGCCGAGTACGCGCAGCAGCCGTTCGGCGGTGAGTGAGAGATTTTCGCTGATCTGTCTGCACGCGTCCGCATGCTCCTGGCAACGCACTTTCAAAACGGTGTATGGCAATGCGGTGTGTTCACGGCAGGTCGCGGCGACGTGTCGTATGTCCAGTTGTTCACGTTCGGTTTCCCAGACGGAGGCGAGTTTTTTGAATTCGCTGGCTTCCTGGTCCAACGCCTTGGCCACGGCCTTGTATTCCTCGCGTGTCGCGGTCGAATAACCTTGACCGCCGTAGACTTTCGATTCGACCTGCCAGTAGTATTCGTTGTTCTCGCTCATCATGACTCCATCGCCAGTCGTCGGGTGATTTCCACATCTTCGGCCAGCATTTTGATGGTGTATGCGGTGCGATCAAGCGTGGAGCGGAACCAGTCGGCGGTGTTGCCGGTCCATTCCACGATTTGGGATCGTGCGATTGCCGTGGCGGCGTTGTCACTGGCGGTGATGGTGGAGGCGTAATGCCGGCTGATGAGGTCCTGATCGGTCAGCTTGTAGACGGCGCACCGGCAGGTGCTGAACACGGACGGATTGCCATCGGGCAAAGCGGGGAGAGGCTGGTTTCGCAGGAAAAGATCATCGTTGTAGGTATTCATGTCTTCCAGCTAAACGGACGACCTGATGGGCTGTCCAGCCGAAACGGGTCATGTGGTTCCAGCTTGCCGTTTTTCGGGCCGGTTATCCACGACTGTTGTGGATAACCGGAAAAGGGAAGGGCGGAATCGTGGCGGCGTCAGGAGAGTGTCGAAAGGTCGCGAAGAGACCGCGAAGAGACGAATGTCACCACGGCTTGGTCGCGCCGGTGCCTTTATTCTGCGTGGCCTGTTGTTCGGTCTTATTCGTCGTCGTGGCGGACTGATCCTCGGCGGCCTGCTGGTTGGCCTTCATGAGCTCCTCCACCTTCTTACGCTGCTCCTCGGTGAGTCCGTCGGACTGCTTCCGATTCCCGGAGCCGGACGTGCCCGACGCGGTCTGCCCGTTCGTGGCGTCCGAGGCACCTGCGCCATCCTGTTGCAACTGCGCCTGCTTCAGCGTGATGGTGGTGAGCTGCGAGGAAACGGCGGTGTTGGCATCGATGGCATCACGCACCTGCGGCATCAGCAATGCGCGCATGCGTCCTGCTTCAGCGAACTGCGCGTCGGTCTGCTGCTGACGCGCACTGAGCGTGTCAACATCGGTGGATGGGTCTTGCGCCGCCTTGATGTTGGCGGTAAGTGAGGCGGTGGCCTGATTGAACCGCATGGTGGCCGCAAGGTTCACCACCGCCACTGCGGCGACCGCCGCCAGCATCAAGGCTGCGACGACGAGCGCGATACGTACGCCCAACGGACCTCGTGCGTTGCCGCGGCCAAGCTGCTGCTTCTGCGCGTGCGGACGCTCGTTCTGCGGCGCGTCGCTGCCGTTCGTACCCCGTATGGCCCGTGCGTTCACAACAGCCTCCTTGAAGTCGCGATCCACGCGCCGAGCTCCCAGGCCAGCAATACGCCGAGCGCAATGGCCAGCGGCCAGACCACCGGCGTGGTGCGCGTGCGCTGCTTGACCGTGGAGGTGAACCGCCACTGGTTCGAGGTTTTGGCGGACACCGCGTCCTTCAACGTCGTCGCGGCGTCGAGGGCCACGAACGAGCCGCTGATTTCATCGGCGATGTCCTTGAGATTCGTCTCGTCCATCTTCGAGACGCCCGGTTGGCCGGTGTCCGGATCGATGATCCACTGGTCGGTCACATTCGATTCGGCGGCACCGACGCCGTCCGCGATGGCCGGTATCTTGCCGCCTTCGGTCGAACCCACGCCCACTGCGAACCCGTCGTCGAGATATCGGCGCAATGACGAGAAGGTGCGACGCGTCTTATCCGACGTCTGCTCGCCATCGGAGATGAGATACAGCACGATGGCGTCATCGGGGTGGGATTCACGGATTGACTTGGCCGTGATCAGCAGCTGGTCGATCGGCGCATCCAGACTCGAGCCGGTGGACACGGACGTGGATTCCAATGCCAGGGTATCGGCCCAGTTGTCGATCGCCGGCGCGTCCGGGGTGAGCGGCACGTCGAGCGTGCCCGAAGCGCCGAAACGGATTGCGGCAAAACTTGCGTCGGGATAGGCGGCGGTCACGTCATGCACGGCCTTGCGGGCCGCATCGATGCGGGTGATGGGCTCGTCGGCCCCATAGGCGGCATCCGACACGGCCATCGAGCCGGTCACGTCCACCGCCAGAATCACGTCGGTGGCATTGATGGCGCGCGATGTGGTCGGGGCGACGACGCTTGGGGTGAGCGTCATCACTGCCGCGAGCAGCAGCATCAGCGTACGTCGCACGCACGCCCAAACGGTTTCGTCGGTGGCTCCGGTGCCGTGGCGACGCGTGAATTGCACGATTTCGACGACGGCCAGCACGGTCAGGATGCCTGCCAGCACGCCGCCGGCCAACCATCCGAGGGCGGGGGAGAAGGTGAATCCGTTCATCGACGCAACCTCCAAGCGCAGGCGATCCATATGACCAGCACGATCGCCAGGGCGAGTGACCACAGACCGGGTGCGTCCACCATCGCGGCCTTCGTCTTGCTGTCGTTCTCGGTATCCCTGCGCGACTCGATATCCCGCACAAGCCCGTTGATGCTCGAGCCGTTCGACTGGGTCAGGAACACGCCGCCATGCGATTCGATGGCCGACTTCATATCCGTGGTGGTCTGATCGGTTTCGCTGGAGCGGGGACCCGAATACAGGCCGTCCACGGTGATCGAGGCCTGACGGGTGAGGTCCAGCGCCTCGTCGAGCGAGTAGGTCGGCTTGCCGGAAACCACGTTGTCGGTGGCCAGCACGATCGAGGCGGCACGCGCGCGTTGGGCATTTTCCTGATTCGCCTCGCCATATGCGAAGCCCGGCAGCATGGCTGCGCAGGAGACCACGCCGTCGCCGATCAACGAAGTGGCGTCCTTGCGGTTCTGCGTGCCATCGAGCCAGTCGGCGATTTTCTGGTACTCCTCGTCGGACATCTTGTCGATGTCGTCCTGCGATTCCACGCCCTTGAGCGCCTTGCTGGCCTCGTCAAGCTGCTTGGTGACCAGCGCGTAGTCATCGGTCAGCGGGAACACCGTGCGGGAGGTGGAGTTGAAGATGCTCAGGCCTATGCGCTCGCCCTGGAAGTGCCCGACCAGTTCGCGGTAGGTATCGATGACCTCGCGATCATACGGGAGAGTGGATCCGGAGACGTCCAGGCACAGCACGATGTCTCGGCTGGAGGCGCGTTCGCTGCCGGCATCCACCTGACTGGGACGTGCCACGAGCGTCACGGCCAGCAGCAGGGTCACCGTCAGTGACGCGACGGCCACGCGCCCGAGCGCGCGCCATTGCCGGAACAACTGTGAGGCGTGTTCGGTGTTGAGATCGTCATCCAGTGAAAAGACGGTTTCGTCGCCGGTTCGGCGGCGTCCGGCGAAGACGGCCGTCAGCAGGATGATCGCCAGCGCCACCAGCACGCCGGCCAGCGCCGCCCAAGGCCAGTGCCAGGTCAGGGTGATGGTCATGAGCGCCACCTTTCCACCAGATTGGAGACCCATTCGGCTGCATCGCGCACGCTCGTCTCTCGCGCGGCGCTGTTGCGCGCGGCGTCGGCGAACTCGGGCGGATACAGCGCGCTGATGGTCTGCCGCAGCGTGTCCAGTCCCTGCCGGTTCGCTGGCGTACGGTTCAGTCGTGTCAGATCGGTGAGTGTGCTCGACGACAGCTCCCTGCCGGAGACGGAACCGGCGAATTCGCGCGCGATCCGCGCCAGCTGGGCGAAGGCGTCCTCGCGAGTGAGCGTTCCCGCCTCATGTTGGGCGACCACGTCGTCGATGCACTTGCGCCAGACGGCTTTGGCGCTGGCCTCAGTGTGGGCGCCGCGCGGGGAGGCATCGCGACGGGGACGTCTGGCGGGGCGCGACAGCAAGACCATGAGAACGATCAGTGCCACGACGAGCACCATGCATACGGCGATGACCGCGACGAGCGGGCCGGTCAGGGACAACGCCTCGACCGGCTTGAGATTGCCGGCATCACCGGAATCGGCGAGAAGCGCCGGAGCTGTGAGGTCCGTCGTGACGATCGCCGCGGACGCCTTCGACGACCATGCGATGACGTGCGAAACGGGGAGCCATGCCAGTGATGGGACCGTCATCGGGCACCTCCCGGTGTCAGCATCGCGGACAGGTCCGGCGCCGCACCCAGACGATTGCGCGTGGTACGTGCCAGCGCGGCCGAGACCAGATGGACGAACCGGTCGAACATCACCTCGCTGGAACCGGCGTGGATCATGTGGGAGCCGGTGCGGCCAAGCTCCTGCTCAAGGGCCGCGGCCATGTACGCGCGATGCGACTCCACTTCTGATGCGGCCTTGGCGGACCTCAGGAACGCGGGTACGCGACGGTTCGTCAGCCCGTCGACGGCAGCGGCATGCCCCGGCCGTAATCCGAGGAACGGGTTCAGCGTCGCGACATCGATAAGCACCATGGGATGGGTGCGGGCCACACGACGGAATTCGACAAGATGACGTTCGGCCAGCGCGTGCTCGTCCGTGGCCAGCACGATCAGGGCGTCACGATCCTTGATGCGGCGGGCGTACGCGAGCAGCGCGTCGATGTTCCGGCGGTGACTCCACTCGCGCTCCAGCGCTTGGTCCAATGTCCGCTCGAATTGCGCGAACCCGCCATTGAACGGGATTCGGGTGATGCTCGAGGCATCGCCGAACACCAGCGAGATATCGTCCGAACGACGCAGGGACAGCGCGGCGAACATGCGAAGCGCATTGGCCGCCACCTCGAAGATGCGTTCCCCGGACGGGCACACGCCGTTCATTTCAAGCCCCACATCCATCAGCAGCCATACCTTTGAGGTGGCGAGACGCTCCCGCTGAACCACCATGGGGCGTCCCTGACGTGCGCTGGTCTTCCAGTCGATGAGACGTGATTCGTCACCGGGCTCGTAGGCGCGTACATCCATCACATCACCGGCGCCGCCGCGACGGCCGGAGGCGTGTTCGCCCTCGAGCACGCCCAGCGCCTTCCGTACGGTCGGCAGACTCAGCTGCGTGCCCAGGGCCTCAATCTTCCTGCGGATCGCAACGGGGTCCGTATCGGAGTCCATTGCGTCCGGTCGCACGTCGAAACTCACGGAACAGGCACCGTTTCGACGATCTTGTCCACGATCTGGTCGCTGACCACGCCGTCCGCCAGCGCTTCGAACGTGAGCATGATGCGGTGACGCAGGACCTCGTGGGCGAAGGCCTTGATGTCCTCGGGCACCACGTAGTCGCGACCCGACAGCAGGGCATTCGCCTGACCGATGCGCGTCAGCGCGATGGTGGCGCGCGGGGAAGCTCCAAGCCTGACCAGCGAGGACAGCCCCTTGATCGGGCGGGAGCCGGCTCCACGGGACGTGGCCGCGATATCCACCGCGTACCGCATGATCGCGTCGGAGACATGCACCCGGCGTGCGGCCCGACGCAGGAAGTCCACGTCCGTCACCGAAATGCGATCGCCGGTGATGGTGTCAGGACCGATCATGTCGGACCTGCGACGGGTGAGCATCGCCAGCATGCGTGCCTCCTCGTCCGCGGAGGGGTAGGTCATGACGGCCTTCATCATGAAACGGTCCATCTGCGCCTCGGGCAGGTTGAACGTGCCCTCCTCCTCGATGGGGTTTTCGGTGGCGATGACCATGAACGGTTTGGGCAGCTGGATGCGCTGGCCGCCGATGGTGGTGGAGCCTTCGGCCATGGCTTCAAGCATTGCCGACTGGGTCTTGGCGTTCGAGCGGTTGATCTCGTCCAGCAGCACGAAATTGGCGTGGATCGGACCGATCTGGGTGGTGAACTTCTGGGTGGCGAAGTCGAAGACCTGCGTTCCCGTGAGGTCGGAGGGCATGAGGTCCGGGGTGCACTGCACGCGCTTGAACGTGCCGGACACGCAGGTGGCGAGCGTCTGCGCCGCCGTGGTCTTGGCGAGACCGGGCACCGATTCGATGAGGATATGACCGCCGGCTACTAGGGTTACGATCAGGGATTCACGCAGATTGTCCTGCCCCACGAGAGTCTGGGCGAAACGGGCGCGGATGGTGTTCGCCAAGGCACGGGCCCGCTGCGTGTCGTTTGCCTCCAGCGTCGGCGTCGGCGCGGAGGGTTGGCCGACCGTCGGCATGACGGGGCGGGGCATTGCCGGTTGTGGGGGCATGTTCGGTTGCGTGGGGAACAGAGTCATGCCCACCACTGTAACGACTCGCGCTGACGGAGGGCTGGCGGATGCCGTCTGTTACGACAGCTTACGGCAGCGGTCCTGCAATTGTGGTCGGGCTCTGCCCGCGTCTTGTT
>NZ_JFAO01000027.1:0-50306 GCF_006408945.1 Bifidobacterium sp. UTBIF-78 | reverse complement strand
GAGCACGCTGCCTACGGACAACCCACTGGGTTGTCCGCTTTACGGCAGCGTCCAATTGACGGGCTCGGCGCCCATGGAGGTGAGGGCTTGGTTGGCGCGGGAGAACGGCTTGGAGCCGAAGAAGCCGCGAGATGCCGAGAGCGGGCTTGGGTGCGGGGATTTGATGATGAATGCATTGGTAAGCAAAGGCTCGAGACTCTGCGCGTTACGCCCCCAGAGAATCGCCACAAGCGGCCTGGGCCTTCCTTCGGCATCCGTGCGGGCGTTGAGCGCCCTGATCGCCGCCTCGGTGACCTCCTCCCATCCCTTGCCCTGATGGGAGTTCGGACGTCCGACACCCACGGTCAGGCATCTGTTGAGCAGCATGACCCCGCGTTCCGTCCACGGCGTCAGGTCGCCGTTGGACGGCATCGGCACACCCAGATCGTCGACCAGTTCCTTATAGATGTTGATCAGGCTTTTCGGCAATGGGTGGACGTCCGGCGCCACGCAGAAGCTCAGTCCCACCGGGTGTCCGGGCGTGGGGTACGGGTCCTGTCCCACGATAAGCACCTTGATCGAGTCGAAAGGGATGGTGAAGGCGCGCAGGACGTTATGACTCGCTGGCAGCCATGGACGTCCTGCGGCGTTCTCCGCCCTGAGGAAATCGCCCATGTGATGGATGGTCGGCTCCACGTCGGTCAGCGCCTCGGCCCAACCCGGCTCGACCAGTTCTCGTAACGGTTTGATCATGGCTCACCACTGTAGCCAGACGTGCATATCCATCCGCCCATCGCGGCACGCCCTGTCGCTTCTCCCGATTGGCGGTTAGACTCGTGGGTAGTTTGTCTCATACAGGAGGGCGGCCATGGCACGCGACAAGATGACCTACGACTCGTATGAACGGGATATCTTCGACAATCCGCCGAAGGGGCCGGTGGGCGTCCACCGCGGTCCGCGCCCGGTGATGGCCCGCATTGCCCCGTTCCTCATCGTCATTCTGGTGGCGGCCCTGTGCGGTGTGGGTGCCTGGCTGGTCGTCTCCGGCGAATACAAGGTCATTCTGGGCCAGGAGAACACGTCCCAGGTCGCTTCCGGCGACTCCTCGTCCAAGTCCGATGCGGCCGATGCGTCGTCGGACGGCACAGACGGCTCGACCGCGAACAAGGACTCCTCGTCCTCGGGTACCTCCACGGACGGCACGGGTTCGTCGGATGCGAACCAATTGGACCAGTCCGACTCCACCGACTCGACCAATGCCGATGCGAATGCGGACCAGAACACACAGCAGAGCCAGCCGGCCTCCACGGTGAATAAGGCCACGCAGGTGCTGGTGATCAACGCCACCGGCATCCAGGGATATGCCGGCCAGAAGAGCGACGTGCTGCAGACCTCCGGCTACACGAGCGTCTCGGCGTCCAACCCCAGCGGCGGCACGCTGCCCGGATACACCGTGGTGTGGTACCAGAACGAGACCGACAAGGCGACCGCCGAGGATGTGGCGTCCACGCTCGGCATCAGCGCCGTGGAGCAGGTTCAGGGGTTGTCCACGCCGATTACGGTGGTATTGTTGAACTAGTGGCCAAAGGGGCGAAAACACAGGGAAAACAACGCTTCCTACGTGTGAACGTTCTCATATTTATGGACGTTTTCCTATCGTCCCGGTTGGTAATGTTCCCTCGTCACTGTACAATCAATCTCTAGTCGCGAGGTAGGGGGAGCGCGATGCGGTTCTTTCTACGTTCCCTATAAGTGTTTGTCGCGACACCTCAGGGAACAAAGGAAAGATCAGATATGGCACAAGGTACCGTGAAGTTCTTCCTTGCCAAGAAAGGGTTCGGGTTCATCCAGCCGGACGGCGGCGGCGAGGACGTTTTCGTGCATTACGCGGAAATCAAGGACGACGGCAGCACCAACAAGTTCAAAATGCTGTACGAGGGCGATCGCGTGGAATATACGCCCGTCCCATCGGGCAAGGGCACGCAGGCGAAGGACGTAGTGAAGCTGTCCTCCGGTGAAGACCGCGCCTGATAGCAGCGCACGCAAGGATGCGCAGAAGCCTCGACCGCACAAGCGGCCGGGGTTTCTTTGTTTGTAAGCGGCGCTTGTTTGTAAGCACTGTGTTGTGGCACCCGCTCTCGTATCGGTGCTCTCGTACCAGTTGCCCGTGCGTCCCCGTCCATCCGGTTGATTTCATGCCCACAGCACAATCGCCGAGGCCGATGTTGGCACTCGGCAGCCTCGAGTGCTAATGTCTGGGTTAGCACTCGGAGGTCGAGAGTGATAACCGGCAGCTGACGGTCGGGATTCACGGCTCGGCTCCCTACGAGTGGACACTGTCCATATGCAGCCATTTGGAGGAACACACAACCATGGCAAAGATCATTGCTTATGATGAGGAAGCCCGTCAGGGTATGCTGGAGGGCCTTGACAAGCTCGCCAACACCGTCAAGGTCACGCTGGGCCCGAAGGGTCGCAACGTCGTGCTCGACAAGACCTACGGCGCTCCGACCATCACCAACGATGGTGTGTCCATCGCCAAGGAAATCGATCTTGAGGATCCGTACGAGCGCATCGGCGCCGAGCTGGTCAAGGAAGTCGCCAAGAAGACCGACGACGTCGCCGGCGATGGCACCACCACCGCAACCGTGCTGGCCCAGTCCCTGGTCCACGAGGGTCTGAAGAACGTGGTCGCCGGCTCCAACCCGATCGCGCTGCGTCGCGGCATCGAGAAGGCCACCGACGTCATCGTCAAGGAGCTCGTCGCCGCAGCCAAGGACGTCGAGACCAAGGACCAGATCGCCGCGACCGCCACCATCTCCGCCGCCGATCCCGAGGTCGGCGAGAAGATCGCCGAGGCTCTGGACAAGGTCGGCCAGGACGGCGTCGTGACCGTCGAGGACAACAACCGCTTCGGCCTGGACCTCGAGTTCACCGAGGGCATGCGCTTCGACAAGGGCTACATCGCCCCGTACTTCGTGACCAACCAGGACGACCAGACCGCCGTCCTCGAGGACCCGTACATTCTGCTCACCTCCGGCAAGGTCTCCTCCCAGCAGGACATCGTGCACGTGGCCGAGCTGGTCATGAAGACCGGCAAGCCGCTGCTGATCATCGCCGAGGACGTTGACGGCGAGGCTCTGCCGACCCTGATCCTGAACAACATCCGTGGCACCTTCAAGTCCTGCGCCGTCAAGGCTCCGGGCTTCGGCGACCGCCGCAAGGCCATGCTGCAGGATATGGCCATCCTGACCGGTGCTCAGGTCGTCTCCGACGAGCTGGGCCTCAAGCTCGACTCCGTGGACGTGTCCGTGCTCGGCCACGCCAAGAAGGTCATCGTCTCCAAGGACGAAACCACCATCGTTCAGGGTGCCGGCGCCAAGGAGGACATCGACGCTCGCGTGGCCCAGATCCGCGCCGAGATTGAGAACACCGACTCCGATTACGATCGTGAGAAGCTGCAGGAGCGCCTGGCCAAGCTGGCTGGTGGCGTGGCTGTCATCAAGGTCGGCGCCGCCACCGAGGTCGAGGCCAAGGAGCGCAAGCACCGCATCGAGGATGCCGTGCGCAACGCCAAGGCCGCCATCGAGGAAGGCCTGCTGCCCGGCGGTGGCGTGGCCCTCGTTCAGGCCGCTGCCAAGGCCGAGAAGGATGAGGCCGTGACCTCCCTGACCGGCGAAGAGGCCACCGGTGCCGCCATCGTGTTCCGCGCCATTGAGGCCCCGATCAAGCAGATTGCTGAGAACTCTGGTGTGTCCGGCGACGTGGTGATCAACAAGGTTCGTTCCCTGCCGGAGGGTGAGGGCTTCAACGCCGCCACCGACACCTACGAGGACCTGCTGGCCGCCGGTGTGACCGACCCGGTCAAGGTGACTCGCTCCGCCCTGCAGAACGCCGCCTCCATCGCCGGCCTGTTCCTGACCACCGAGGCCGTCGTGGCCAACAAGCCGGAACCGAAGGCCGCCGCCCCGGCCGCCGGCGCCGACATGGGCTACTGATCCGTCTCCAAGGATCAACGACTGACTGATTCAGGCTGAACGGCACTGAATGAAGAGGGGACTCCTTCGGGAGTCCCCTCTTGCTGTATGCTGCGGGCTTCTTCCGTTTGCCGTCGGCGTCACCATCGGTTCCGCCGTTGCGCTGACCCCGTTGCCGCATGATTGGTCAGGAAAGGCGATGAAGGGGAGTTGGATAGGATAAACCCTCCCTGAGTCTCTTGCGGCGATGATGCCATAAGAAGAAGCCTGCAGCGGTCGGCGTTACGGAGTCGCAACGCCGGGGTGCGGCGATGCCGCAGAGTCGCCTTCTCCTAGCCTGCGAACAGGCGAGAGGCCTGGGATTCGGCGTCGGCGTAAACGGTGGAGGCCTGCGTCAGCGAACGTTGGATGGATTCAAGCGAAGCCTCCATCTGCTGCTGTGCCGAACGCCACTGGGCGGCCACCGAAGTGAACTGGGTGGCCGCCGAGCCGCGCCATGCCTCCTGCAGGCTGTTGAGATTGGTGTACATGCCGGCAACGGCCTGCCTGATCTGTGCGACCGAATTGGCCACCGCGGCCGAAGATGACTGAATCCGTTCGGAATCCACTTGGTATTGGGGCATCGTCGCTCCTTTCACGGCATTGGATGAATCATGATGATGCGACCGCCAATGCCAATACCGGCCGCTATGGTGGAGCCTATGGCAGAAACGAATTGGGCACAGGGAACATCGACCGATGTGGTTCCAGCTTCGGCTCCTACCGTGATTGCGGTGGCGGTGAACGCTCGAAAATGGTTTGTTCGCTGCGTTTGTGTGGTCGTGGCGGTGCTGATGACGATGATGTGGATAACCGCTCCGGCGTATGGGGATAACTCGGATGGCGGGTCCACCGATACGAACAGCAGTTCGAATGACGGTTCGTCCAGTGATTCGTCGGGCAATTCGGACAGCGGCGTGACCATCACCGAGAACATCACGGACACGCAGAACCTGCTGGGCTCGCACGTTTCCGAAGTCTCGGATGCTGTCGCCAACACGGAGCGGGAGACGGGCGTTCACGTCCATCTGCTCTACCTGCCCACCTTCGGCACCAAGCTCGCCCCGCAGAAGTGGGCCAAGAACGTACTCGAATCGATGGAACCGAAGCCCAACACCGTACTGCTGGCGGTCGCCTCGAACGACGGCAATCTGGTGGTGGCGGTCTCCTCGAACTCCGACGAATGGCTCAAGAGCCAGGACACCGTGGATAAGCTTTCGGAGGCGGCTCAGCAGCCATTGATGGAGAGCACACCGAACTGGGCCGGGTCGGCCACCGCCATGATGGATCAGATCGTCAAGTCACAGAAGACCTCGACGTCGTCATCCTCGGTGAGGATCGGCATCATCGTCATGGCGGCGGTTCTCGTGGTGCTGGTGATCGTGGTGGTGCTGATGGTCGTGATCCGGGTGCGCAGCGGTGGCAAGAAACCGCGCCGTGCCAGCAAGGAGCCGTTGAGTCGGCGGGAGCGGAAAGCCCGCAAGCAGGCCCGTGAACAAGCCAGGAAGGAACTTCAAGGCGACATTCAGGAAACACCCAGACGAACGCGACACTCTAGGAAGCATGAGTAAGCCTATTGAAGCATCGATCGTAGTTGTAGATGACGAGCCGTCCATCCGCGAACTGCTCGTCGCATCCCTTCATTTCGCCGGATTCGAGGTGAACACCGCCGCATCCGGTTCCGAAGCCATCGAAGTCATCGAGAAGGTGCAGCCGGATCTCATCGTTCTGGACGTCATGCTCCCTGACATCGATGGCTTCACCGTGACCCGCCGTATCCGTCAGGAGGGCATCGACGCCCCGGTGCTGTTCCTGACCGCGCGCGATGACACCCAGGACAAGATCATGGGCCTGACCGTGGGCGGTGACGATTACGTGACCAAGCCGTTCAGCCTGGAAGAGGTCGTGGCCCGCATCCGCGCCATCCTGCGCCGCACCCGCGAGCAGGTGGAGGACGACCCGATCATTCGCGTGGCCGATCTGGAGATCAACGAGGACTCCCACGACGTGACCCGCGCCGGTCAACCGGTGGACCTGAGCCCCACCGAATACAAGCTGCTGCGCTATCTCATGGACAACGAGGGGCGAGTGCTGTCCAAGGCCCAGATTCTGGACCATGTTTGGCAGTACGACTGGGGCGGGGACGCCGCCATCGTCGAATCGTACATTTCCTACCTGCGCAAGAAGGTGGATGGCGTGACCTACACCGACGACAATGGCGAAACCCATAAGGTGACCCCGCTCATTGAAACGAAGCGCGGCATCGGCTACATGATTCGCGAACCCAAGAACTGAGCGGCGGTCGCCCATGACCAGTCCCCGTCAGTCCCCGAATCCGAATCCGTCCGCCCCCGGCCCCGATTCGCGCCCGACGCCGGCGGCTCCCATACCCGCCCCGGCCACCGCTCCCGGTGTGGCTCCCGGCCCGGATGCGGTACGGTATGCCAAAGAACGTCATGAGCGCAAGCGTAACCTGTTCCTGCGCCACCTGGATCGAGTCTCCCTGAGCAGCAAGTTGGTGGTCTGCACCATCGTCGTGCTGCTCGTGGGCGTGACCGTGATTTCCTTCTCCATCCGCACGCTGGTGGGCAACTACATGCTGGAGAAGACCGATACCCAGTTGCGCGTCCAGAGCCAGCTCGTGTTCAACAACATCGACCTGCTTACCAAGAACGACAACTCCAGCGGTCTGAACAGCCCCAATTCATACTTCCTCCAGCTGCAGTACACCGACGGCACTAAGGATGCGGATGGCAATCCGCTCACGGTGACGCCGCTTCTGCCGCAGCTGCGCGACAATATCGTCTCCATGCCGGTGCTGCCCACCGACGGAGACACGTCCGGCATCGCGCTCGGACAGGTCTTCACCGCGCCCGCCGTGGCCAAGCAGATCATCCAGGTGCAGAGCGAAACCACCCAGTCGCCGGCTCCGGATGGCGCGACGCCGGGTGATTCGGGGACGGGCGACAACGGCTCATCATCCGGACAGAGCGGCTCGAACGGCACAGACGGTGGGGAATCGTCGCAGTCGTCGAGCAGCGTGACCAAAGTGCTGGCGAACCCGCGCGGCAACGTGAGCCACGCCACGTTGGCGTCGGCCAGCGCGCCGTGGCGCATCCTGCCTTTGCAATGGACGGCGAAGGATGCGAACGGCAATGAGAAGGTGCGCGGCGTGCTGTACATCGGACTGTCTTTGTCCGACCAGATGGACACGCTCAACACGCTGACCCGATACTGCGTGGTGGTGGGCATCGCCGTGCTGCTGCTCGGCGGGTCGCTCTCCACGCTCATCATCCAGCAGACGCTGGCCCCCCTGAAGCGCATGGAGAAGACCGCGGCCAAGATCGCCGCCGGCGACCTGAGCCAGCGCATCCCCTCCGCACCGGAGAACACCGAAGTGGGGTCCCTCGCCGCATCGCTGAACACCATGCTTTCTCGAATCGAATCCAGCTTCCATGAGCAGGAGGAGACGACCAATAAGATGAAGCGGTTCGTCTCCGACGCGAGCCACGAGCTGCGCACCCCTCTGGCTGCCATCCACGGCTATGCCGAGCTGTATAAGATGCAACGGGACATGCCCGGCGCGTTGGAGCGTGCGGACGAATCCATCGAGCATATCGAAAAGTCCAGCCAGCGCATGACTGTGCTCGTCGAGGATCTCTTGTCGCTGGCCCGCCTCGATGAGGGACGTGGCATCGATGTGACCGGCACGGTCCATCTCTCCTCGCTGGTCACCGATGCCGTGGACGATTTGCATGCGCTCGACCCGGAGCGCGTCATCACACGCAAGATTATCCAGCTGGAACCGGCCCGAGACCTGAATCACCCGGCATCGCTCAAAGCCGTGGACGGCGACTGGACCAAGGTCGTTCTTCCGGGCGACGCCTCGCGCCTGCGCCAGGTGGTGACGAACATCGTGGGCAACATCCATCGGTACACGCCGACCGATTCCCCGGCCGAATCGGCGATAGGCGTGATTCCGGCGGCCATCGATCCGCGTCAGCTGGGCAGGATGCCCTCCACTGACGCCTCGTTGCGGCGGTTCATCGACGCGGCCGAGGTGGGCGCATCCATGCAGACCGGCTACCGGTATGCGGTGTTGCAGTTCATCGACCATGGCCCTGGCGTGCCGGATGCCTCACGATCGCAGATCTTCGAGCGCTTCTACACGGCCGACCCCTCCCGCGCCCGTCAGAAGGGCGGCACCGGACTCGGCATGGCCATCGCCCAGTCCGTGGTGCGGGCGCATCATGGGTTCATCTGCGCCACCGCCACTGATGGGGGCGGTCTGACCCTCACCGTGGTGCTGCCTGTCGAGCCGGTGCAGCCGGCCGCAGTTCAGCAGGGCACGGCGGGCGGCTCCAAGGAGTCCAAGGGCGGCAAGACCGGTCGGACTGGGAAGGGCGCGAAGCAGAAGGGATCGTGGTTCTCCGGCCCCAGTGAGGCGAAACCGCATGAGGAGGCCCCGGCCCAGTCCGTACAACCGGTTGATACCGCAGGACGGGACGGGCTTGCGACGCAGCCGACTCCGCCGAAAGCGTGAGGTCAAGACCTGTGGGGTAAACTGTTCCTTTGGTTTATTACTGTAAGTATTTAAGGAAGGTTTGCAATGCCCACCGGTCGAGTTCGTTGGTTTGACGCAGCCAAGGGATATGGCTTCATCACCAGTGATGAAGGCAAGGACGTGTTCCTGCCTGCTCAGGCCCTGCCCGCAGGTGTGAACACGCTGCGCAAGGGCGCCAAGGTGGAGTATTCCGTGGTGGACGGGCGTCGCGGGCCGCAGGCCATGGACGTCCACACCATCGCCTCCGCGCCCAGCCTGGTCAAGGCCACTCGCCCGAAGGCGGACGACATGGCCGCCATCTGCGAGGATCTGATTAAGATGCTCGACGCCGCCGGCAACACGCTGCGCCGCCACCGCTACCCCTCCGCCGCCGAGAGCAAGAAGCTGGCCACGCTGCTACGTGCCGTGGCGGATCAATTCGACGTACAGGACTGAGATCGCTTTATGACCGACAACACTGAAACCGCCGTCTCCCCGGACCCGCGCGCCATCGCACAGGCCGTGCTGCTCGAGGTGGCCGACGAGCCCGAGCAGGTGGGTCAGTTCGTCGAGGCGATTGAACTCGAGGACCATGTCACCGACTTCCGTTTCCAGTCCGATGTACGAGGATACGAGGGCTGGCAATGGTCGGTGACCCTGTTCCACGACATCGAGTTGGATTCCTGGACCGTCAATGAATCGTCGCTGGTTCCGACGGACAGCGCGCTCATGCCTCCCAAATGGGTTCCGTGGAAGGATCGTCTGGAGCCGACCGATTTGTCGCCCACCGATTCGATCGGCACTGATCCCGACGACGAGCGCATCGAGCCGGGGGAGGCGGAGCCGTCGTCGCTTGAGGATGTGAACGACGCCGTCCAGACCTTTCGACTCACGCGCAGACATGTGCTGAGCCCGCTGGGGCGCGCCCAGGCGGCCAAGCGGTGGTATGAGGGTCCGCGCGGCCCCAAGGCGTTGAGCACCAAGACCGCAGAGGGCAACCTGTGCTCCACCTGCGGCTTCTTCGTGCCGCTGACCGGTGAGCTCGACCGCATGTTCGGCGTATGCGCCAACAAGTGGAGCCCGGATGACGGCCGTGTGGTTTCGTTGGATCACGGCTGCGGCGAGCATTCCGAAATCGAGCCTCCAGAGCCGAGCCACCTGTGGATTCAGTCCAAGCCCGCGTTCGACGACTTGCATGTGGATATCGTGGCCGCGCCGAAGAAGCCCAGAACCGATTCGGACCAGGAGCAGTCCGACGATCGGGAGGAGACCCGTGAGGAGGCCCTCGCCGGCGTCGTGGCCGATGCGGTCGATCTTGACGATTCGACCTCGACCGTCGTTGAAGACTCCGAGGAAGATGCGGCTGATGTTACGGGAGTCGGGACCGCCGTGGACTCGAATGGTTCTAGTCGTACCGATGACGCGGATGACACGGATGATTTCATCACCGGTGACGAGGACGAATCCGATGACGACGAGTCCGACGAGGCCACCGAGCAGGACATTCTCGAGAACACCGAACCGGATGACGGCGACGACCTTGACGAGGATGAATCCGATGAGGATGCCGATGGCGTGGTGTCCGTGGACGACACGGTGGCTCCGGGCCTTGAGGCCGTGGTCGATCTCATCGAGCAGCTGCGTCAGGCCCGGGCCGACGCCGAGGCGAAGCGCGCCATCGAAGAGGACGCCGACGATGATTCCTATGATTCCGATGATTCGGACGAGTCAGGTGATGGGCTTGATGAGTCTGATGATTCGGACGAGGATTTGGATGATTCCGGCAGTTCCGATGATTTCGATGATGGGGATGAGTCGGACGGTGAGTCTGGTGAGTCCGACGAGTCGAATGACGGTTCTGATGAGTCGGACGGTGACGCAGCGAACAACGGGGATGCCTCTGACGAAGATGAGACCGAGGGAATCTCCGATGAGTCGTACGACGAGCTGAATGGCAAGTCGGACGGGACATCGGATGACGAGTCCGACGAGTCGGCCGATGGTTCCGGTGATTTGGACGAGTTGGGTGATGGGCTCGATGAGTCTGATGATTCGGACGAGGATTTGGTTTATTCCGACGGTTCCGGTGATTCCGGTGATGGGGATGAGTCGGACGGTGAGCCGGTAGTCGATGCCGATATCGACGATGATGCTGATGATGCGGACACGGATTCCGATGCCATTGACGCAGTCGACGAGGGCAATGACGGTGACGTTTCTGAATCCGGTGACGATGTCGAAGACTCCGACCCCGACGGGGCAACGTCGACTAATCGTTGACGGTAGTCAAGAAGCACTGGATGTACGCGGCAATCACTTGCCTATCTCATACATCCACTTGTCTATCTGATACGGGACGAAACGTAAGTCAGGAACGAGGTCATGTTACGTTTCGTCCCATTTCTGGGTATCAAAACGGGACGAAACGTAAGTCGATGCCGTCTGAAACTTGCGTTTCGTCCCGTTTATGCTGCTGAGTCTGTCTGAAGTGGCCTGGTTTTGTTCCGTCTCACAGTAGAGACGGAACAAAACCAGGCCACTTCAGACCGTGGGACTTGGGCCTTGAATCTTGGACCGTGAGTTACGGATTTCTTGGATCATGGAACCGTGGGAATTGAGTTCCACGGTTCCAAAAACCAGGGGAGACCGTAATGGACTCCCCTGGATCGGTTCAGTGCACCACGGTGACGGTGCACTCGGCGAAGTTGACGATTTGGCGGGACACTGAACCGAGGAAGTGCGCGTCAAGACCGGACAGGCCGCGTGAACCGACGATGAGATGGCTTGCATACCGGGATGCGGCAATCAGACCCTTGGACGCGGGGATATGGAAGGCATGGGTATCCACGGTGACGCCCTCGGGAATGGTCACCCGATTCATCAGATCCGACAGTATCTCCTCGGCGCGGCGCTGACCGATCTCCACGGGTGCCACGGCGTTCTCGTATCCGGGCACCGTGCCCAGATCCTTGAGTTGCCAGCAGAACAGCACGCTGAGCGGCCGGTCGTGTAACCGGGCCTCGTGCAGGGCGAAGTCGAATGCGCGGCGTGAGGCTTCGGACCCATCGACACCCACCACGACCGGTCTTCCGGACTCCTCCAACGCCGGGCGCGGCTGCACATAGTGAACCGTCTTGTTGCCCGGCGTCAATGCGTTGGCAATGGCATCGGTCACGGATTCGTCTTCGCTGCCGGCGATACGCACCACCGTCACCGGCACCTGAGCCTCCTCGGCCAGCGAGGCGGAGAGCGATCCCATGAACCAGCGGGCCACGCGGCCGAGCGAGCGACGGCCCACGACGATCTGCTGTGAATCCTTGCCGATCTGCAGCAACGCGGCCGTTCCGGAAGCCTTCACCGAGGTGAGCTTGAGCTTGCCCGGATCGAAATCGATGCCCTGGGAGGCGTGATCCGCCCAGTCGCGCAGTTCGTTGGCGATGTCGTGACGGACCTTGGCCCACGCCTCATCGCTGTCCGGCTCGGACCCCATGTCCCATGAATTCGTCCACCCGAATACGGCATTGACGCTCTGCCCGGTCAGCGACGCCTCTGTGAGCGCCCATTTCAGTGCGGCAAAGGACTCATCGGAGCCATCCACGCCGACGACGATGTCAGCATCAACGTCAAACTCGTTCATCACATCCTCCTTGGAATCAACGATGGAGATGCATCCAGAACCAGCATATCGTTTTCTTTCCCTCTTACAGCGCAATTCATGGAATCAGGCGAATAAACGTCACCGCGAATCGGTAGAGTAAAACGGAATGTCTATTGAGGAAGGACAAGCATGTTCGAACGGTTTACCGACCGTGCACGGCGCGTGATCGTGTTGGCGCAGGAAGAGGCAAGGTCCCTGCAGCACAACTACATCGGCACCGAACACCTGCTGCTGGGCCTGATCCGCGAGGGTGAGGGCGTGGCCGCCAAGGCGCTCGCCTCGAAGGGCGTGACGCTGGACGCCACCCGCAAGCAGGTTGAGGAAATGATCGGCAAGGGCAACGCGGCTCCGAACGGGCACATCCCCTTCACTCCGCACGCCAAGCAGGTGCTGGAGTTCTCGTTGCGCGAGGCGTTGCAGCTCGGTCACAGCTACATCGGCACCGAGCACATCCTGCTGGGCCTGATCCGCGAGGGTGAGGGCGTGGGCACGCAGGTGCTCATCAAGATGGACGTGGATCTGGGCGAGCTCAGGAGCGCCACCATCGATATGATCCGTGGCAACTCCGGCACCGGTTCGGCCGACGGCAAGGGCGATCTGGCCAACGCCGGCGGCGTGGCGGACAAGCAGAACAAGTCCGGTTCCGCCATCCTCGACCAGTTCGGCCGCAATCTGACCGCCGAGGCCGCCGAGGGCAAACTCGACCCGGTCATCGGCCGCACGAACGAGATCGAACGTGTGATGGTCGTGCTCTCCCGCCGTACCAAGAACAACCCGGTGCTGATCGGCGAGCCGGGCGTGGGCAAGACCGCAGTCGTGGAGGGTCTGGCCCAGAAGATCAACGCGGGCGACGTGCCGGAGACGCTGAAGGGCAAGCAGGTCTACTCGCTGGATCTTGGCTCCATGGTGGCCGGCTCCCGTTACCGTGGCGATTTCGAGGAGCGCCTGAAGAAGGTGCTCAAGGAAATCAAGACCCGCGGTGACATCGTGCTGTTCATCGACGAGATCCACACCATCGTCGGCGCAGGTTCGGCTGATGGCGCGCTGGGTGCCTCCGACATGTTGAAGCCGATGCTGGCCCGCGGTGAACTGCAGACCATCGGCGCAACCACCACGGACGAGTACCGCAAGTACATCGAGAAGGATGCAGCACTTGAGCGTCGTTTCCAGCCGATTCAGGTGCACGAGCCGACGATCGCCGAGACCATCGAGATTCTGAAGGGTCTGCGTTCCCGTTACGAGAACCACCATCATGTGACCATCACGGACGGTGCTCTGCAGTCCGCCGCCGAGCTTTCGGCCCGCTACATTCAGGACCGTCATCTGCCGGACAAGGCCATCGACCTGATCGACGAGGCCGGCGCGCGTCTGCGCATCAAGCGCCTGACCGCCCCGCCCGAGCTCAAGGAGCTGGACGCGAAGATCGCCAAGGTGGCCGCCGACAAGGACGAGGCCATCAAGGGGCAGGACTTCGAGAAGGCCGCCGAACTGCGCGACAAGCAGGAGAAGCTGGAGGCCGACCGCAAGGCCAAGGAGGATTCCTGGCGCGAGGGCGAGTCCGATGTCAAGATGGTCGTGGATGAGGACGTGATCGCCGAGGTGATCAGCTCGACCACCGGCATCCCGGTATTCAAGCTCACGCAGGCTGAATCCAAGAAGCTGCTGAACATGGAGGCCGAGCTGCACAAGCGCATCATCGGTCAGGATGAGGCGGTGTCCGCGCTGTCCCGTTCCATCCGCCGCACGCGCGTGGGCCTCAAGGACCCGAAGCGCCCGGCTGGTTCGTTCATCTTCGCCGGCCCGACCGGCGTGGGCAAGACCGAGTTGGCCAAGGCCCTCGCCGAGTTCCTGTTCGACGACGAGGATGCGCTGATTCGCGTGGACATGTCCGAGTTCTCCGAGAAGTACGCGGCCTCGCGTCTGTTCGGTGCGCCTCCGGGATACGTTGGGTACGAGGAGGGCGGCGAGCTCACCGAGAAGGTGCGCCGCAAGCCGTTCTCCGTGGTGCTGTTCGACGAGATTGAGAAGGCCCATCCGGACATCTTCAACACGTTGTTGCAGGTGCTGGATGACGGCCATCTGACCGATGGGCAGGGTCGTAAGGTGGACTTCAAGAACACCATCATCATCCTGACCACGAACCTCGGCACGCGCGACATCGCGAAGATGGCGAACACCGGCTTCAACCTCGGGTCCAACACCGAGTCGAGCTACCAGCGCATGAAGGAGCAGGTGAGCGCCGAACTCAAGCAGCAGTTCCGCCCCGAGTTCCTCAACCGTCTGGACGACATCATCGTCTTCAAGCAGCTCACCGAGCCGCAGGTGCGTCAGATCGTGGATCTCGATGTCAAGCAGCTCAACGACCGCCTGTTCGATCGTCATATGTCGCTCGAGCTCACCGACGCAGCCAAGGACCTGCTCGCGCAGAAGGGCTTCGACCCGCTGCTCGGCGCCCGTCCGCTGCGTCGTGTGATTCAGCGCGACATCGAGGATGCCATCTCCGAGAAGATCCTCATGGGCGATCTGCAGGACGGCCAGCGTGTGGTGGTCGACGCCGAAGGCGAAGGCATCTTGGGCGAGTTCACCTTCAAGGGCGAGAAGTTCGAGGAGCCCGCCGTCGCTACGGATGCCGCGGATGGTACTGACTCTGCCGCCTCGTCTGACGAGGGTACCGGCGATTCCGGCGACAAGCCCGCACTGGTGGATGCCGCCGGTTCCGGCGACGACTCCGGACAGCAGTCCGCTGAGTAATAGTCAGGAACAGTCTGACAGCGCATAAGTCAACGAAGAGCCCCGATTCCGATATGGAACCGGGGCTCTTCGTTGACTTTGGAGATTGGCGTCGTATCTGTCTACAACTGTGTGTTTGCACAAGGCCGCAGTATCCGTCTGGTAAACGCAACTCGTAGGTGGTTGGTTGGGGGTGCCATGCCCCGACCGTAAGCTTGGCCGAACGGCCTTGAGTGTGTCGGGGCATGGCACCCCCAACCAACCAGCGTCCGCCCCATCGACAGGGTCAGACTTGTAATAGTGTTGGCCGAACGGCCGCGCTGGACGCCCGCCGGACGCCCGCCGGACGTCATACCCAACTGTCGATAGTCATGGGACGCCCGCCGGACCGCCCATCCGATGTTGTCGTCAGCCGCCGAAATCCACCTCGCCGAGCTTGTCGATGAGCTTCATGTTCTCGGAGTAATCGACCGGACATGCGATGATGTCGATGCCCGAGCCCGAGCGCAAGGCCGCACGCAGCGTGGGGTAGAGTTCGTCGGCCGATTCGATGAGATGGCCTTTGGCGCCGAAGCTCATGCCGAGCGCCACCACGTCCGGATTGTTGAAGTCCACGTACTCGTGCGCGCCGTCGTGCAGGTCCATTTTCCATTTGATCAGGCCGTATGCCTCGTCCACCCATACCAGAATCACGATGCGGGCGCCCACGCGCACGGCGGTTTCGATTTCCTGCACGTTCATCATGAACGAGCCGTCACCCATGATGGCGAGCACCGGACGCCCCGGATGCTCGAGCGAGGCCGCCACCGCGCCAGGCAGCGTCCAGGCCATCGTGGACAGGGAGTTGTCGATAACGCAGGTGTTCGAGTAGTAGGTGGGGTAGAGGCGGGCCATCCACATCTTCAGGGCGCCAGTATCCACCAACGCAATGTCCGTGTCCGTCTCCATGGCGCGGCGCGTGTCCGCGACGATGCGCTGCGGCTTCAGCGGGAATGAGTCGTCGTGCGTGTACGCCTCGTATTCATGGGTCAGTAGTTCGTGGATCTTCGGATGGGAGACACCGAAGGTGATCCGCTCAGCCTTGAGCCGCGCGATGAGCGATTGTAGCGTGGCGCTGATGTCACCCATGATGTTGAGCGCGGTCGAGTAATGCGCGTCCGTATCCTCGCTGAACGTGTTGATGTGGATGATGGTCTTGTCATCGTTCGGATTGATCTTCTTCGGATCGAACTGCTGGATCGAGAAGCCCACCGCGATGATGAGATCCGACTCGTCGAACGCGAAGTTCTCGTAGTCATGCCGCATGAAGCCCACCACGCCGAGCGCCAGCGGGATGCGGTCGGAGATCACGCCCTTGCCTTCGAACGTGGTGGCCACCGGCACGTTGAGCTGTTCGGCCAGCGCCAGCAGTTCGTTCTCCGCGTCGCCGCGTGCCACGCCGTTACCGGCCAGAATGATGGGATGCCGCGCATTGCGGATGATGTTCACCGCGCGTTCGATGGTATCCGCGGTCGGCGCGAACCGCATGCGCTCCGGCAACGGCAACGGATGGGCGTCGGCCGGCGCCGGCATCTCCGCCACATCCTCCGGCAGAATCAGGCAGGTGGCGCCCGGACGGTTGCGCTGGGTGATGGAGAACGCCTTACGCACCATCTCCGGCACCGAGGCGGGCTCGACGATCATCGACGTCCATTGAGTCAGCGGGCGGAACACGGAGACCAGATCGATGATCTGATGCGATTCCTTGTATAGGCGGGTCACGTTGCCCTGCGCGCAGATGGCGACCAGTGGCGTATTGGCGCTGTTCGCCTGCGCGACCGGCAACGTGAGGTTCAGCGCGCCCGGGCCAAGCGTGGCCAGACACACGCCCGGCTTGCCGGTCAGTCGTCCCTGCGTGGCGGCCATGAAGCCGGCGCCCTGCTCGTGACGGGTCAGGATGAACCGGATGCGGCCGTCACGGGCGATGGCCTCCATCAGTGGGATGTTCTCCTCGCCGGGGATGCCGTACATCGTCTCGACGCCCTCGTTGACCAGGCACTCGACGAACAGGTCGGCCACGGTGCGGATATGATTATCGTTCGTAATCGCTGCGTTCACGCTTGGGAAGTGTAACAGGCGGGCTGTTTCTTGCCGATTTCGATTGACAGCTGGCGTGGGATTCGGCGGCTGCGCAGGGATATGGACGCCTCGGTGGCATATGCGCGTGGCCACCGATTTGCCTGAAAGGACAATCAGAGTTCACCTGCGCGTCGTGTTGGGGCGTATGCCCGTTCAATCGGCAACCTTACATTGTGAGGCGTGAAGGAAGGTATGAAGCGTCGGCGCAGGTGGACCGGCGGACTGAGGCGGCCGGGGGTCGCCCTTATTGTCGTTATCGTGAGCATCCTGACGGCTCTCGTGGCACCCAACGCAATGGCGGGAGCCTCGGGAGCCGTCCCTTTTTCCGGTGATGATCCAGCCACCGGCACGCGCATGGTGACCATTGCGGACATCACCGATTTTCACGGCCATATCGAACGCGGCGCGGATGTGGCGACCGCCTTCTCGCTGGCGGAAGGGCATAATTCCGGCAATATGGTCGCGGTGTCCGCAGGCGATCTCGTGGGCGGCTCTCCCTACGAATCAGCCGTGCAGAAGGATAGGCCCACGCTTGATATGGCCCGCGAGTGGGGGTTGACGATTTCCGCAGTGGGCAATCATGAATTCGACAGGTCCGTAGCCGATTTCAACAATCGCATCGCCGACCCGGCCAACGGCATCGACTGGCTGTGCGCCAATGCCTCCGCCGACGTCAAGCGGCCCGGCGGCAGGCTGAGCAACGTCAAGGATTACACGATTCGTACCGTCAATGGCAAGCGGGTGGGGTTCGTGGGCGCGCTGACCGATGCGCTCGGTTCGGTGGCCACTCCGCAAATCACCCGGGACGCGGATCTGAGCGAGCATGACGTGGACGCCATCAACCGGGTGGCGGGCGAACTGAAGCGCTCCGGCAAAGTAGACGCCGTCGTGGCGCTCCTGCATGCAGATGCCTCCGCCGCGGAAGAACTCGGGCGTGACGTGGATGTGGCATACACCGGACATACCCACGCGATTAAGCGGCTGGTCACCAAAGGTGGGGCGCCGATTTACGAGGCCGGCAGCTACGGTCGTGAGATGGCGGTGCAGGACCTCATCATCACCGGTCACGGCAGGCACGCCAAGGTGAGCGTGGCCGATGTGGACCTCGGCAATGGCGTCACCCATACCCATGCGGATGGAGTCGTGAGCGTCGAGGGACTGAACGAGCGCCCGGTGCGTCAGGCGGCGTGGATGTCCGCAGGGGCGGACGCGAACGGCATGGTCGTGCGCGCGCAGCGGCTGTACGCCAGCGCACAGAGCCATGCGGATGCCGTCGGTGGCAAGGTGGTCGGCTCCCTCGCCAAAGGCGCGAATTTCGACAAGCGGACGTCGCCGGGGCATGAAGGGTCCGTGGGAATGCTCGTGGCGGACGCCAATCGGTCGGCCATCATGCGGCATGTGTATGCCGGTGACCGGCTGCCGGTGGCGGGCTTCTCGAACGACGGCAGCTTGCGAACCGGTCAGCTCGATCTGAATGGTGACGGCATCGTCACCGTGCGGGAAGTGGACAGTCTGCTGGCACTGCAATTCAAGGCGGCTCACGAAACGCTGACGGGTCGTATGCTCAAGGCGGCGCTCGCCCAACAGTTCCACCGCAGCGACGATGGCCGGATCGAGCGTCGGTGGCTCGGCATCTCCTCGAATGTGGCGTATCGGTACGTCGAATGCGGGGGAGTGGACGACCCCTGCGACGCCGTGGACGCGCAGACCGGTCGGGATAACGGGGACGGCTCCGGTGATTCCGATTCCGGTGCTGACAAGACTGATGGCGCTGGTTCCGATGGTTCCACCGATTCCGATAAGGCTGCCGGCGATTCAGCCGAGAACAACAGCGGACAGGATCGTCAGTCGCTCACCAAGGCGCAATCCAAGGCGGACGAGGATTATCGCAAGGCCCCGGTGCGCATCGTGGACCTCACCATCGATGGCAAGCCGATTGCCGACGACGATCTGGTGATCATCGCCTCCAACTCCTACCTGCTGCAGGGTGGCGACCAGTACACGGCCTTCCGCGCAGGCAGCAACTACGGTGAGCTTGCGATGGGCTACAGTCAGCCGTTGATCGAATATCTCAACACCCATCCGATGTTGAAGCCCGAGGTTCCGGAGACCGGTACGCAGGCATAGGGCGACTAACCGAGCTGTTTTCCGGTGTGGTTTCCAGTCTGGTTTCCAGCCTGGAAACCGGTTCCAATCGGCCGTCTGCTGCCTATCTCTTGTGACTGTCGGACTTGTCGGACGGTCTCTCGTGTCTGACTGACTGTCTGACCATCTGACTGACTGTTTGACCGTCTGACTGTCGGATTTCGACACTTGACTGTCGGATATCGACGGTTCACTGTCGGTTTTGCACGGTTGACTGTCGGATTTGGACGGTTGACTGTCGGATTTGGACGGTTGACTGTCGGATTTGGACGGTTGACTGTCGGATTTGGACGGTTGACTGTCGGATTTCGTACCGTATATGTACGAAATCCGACAGTCAACCGTTGAGTACCGACAGTAATGCGTCGATATCCGACACTGAACCGTCGATATCCGGCAGTCTTTCGGTGGCTTGAGGCTGGGATGTCGTGCCGCGCATGACATCTGCGGCGCTTGAGGACACGGCTAGCCATGATGTCGGCATGGTGGCGGCGGTTATGGACCGAATGTATCCGGCATGTACGGTTACGGGCGATTGGATTCCGTGTGCTGTGACATGCGAAAGGCTCCTCCCCACACAAGGGAAGGAGCCTTTTGAGAGTCAGCTGCAAGCGGTCAGTTCATCAAGCCGTAGCCGGATTCACTTGATGGCGTTGAGCCACTGTTCCTTAGTGGCCTTTTCGGCCTCGAGCTTGGCCTTCTTCTTGGGGTCGGACTCGGCGGCGATCTTCTCGTCAAGCTCGGCGAGCTGCGCGTTGAGCTGCTCCTCGAAGCTGGAACGACGGGCGTCGGCCTCCGGGTCGGACTGCTTCCAAGCGGCGTCCTCGACGGCCTTGATCTGCTTATCCACAGCGTCCAGACGGTTCTCGATGCGACGCATGTCATCACGCGGCACGTAACCGATCTGATCCCACTCCTCCTGGATCTTGGCGAGCTCCTGGCGGGCCTTCTTGGCCTCGGCGTCGGTCTTGACCGGCACCAGAGCCTCGGCCTTGACCAGCAGCTCCTCCTTCTTGGCCAGATTCACCTTCTCGTCGGCATTGATCTGATCACGATCGGCCTGACGGGCGTTGAAGAAGGCGTCGGCAGCCTCGCGGAACTTCGCCCACAGCTCGTCGTCCTCGTTGCGGCCGGCGCGGCCCGCCTTCTTCCAGCGGTCCATGAGGTCGTTGAACTTGCGGGAGGTCTCGCCCCAAGCGGTGGAGTCCTTGAGCTCGTTGGCCTCGGCGATAATCGCCTCCTTGACCTCCTTGGCGTGGTTGCGCTCGGTGTCGCGCGCCTGAGCCCACTTGCGGCGGGCCTGGTTGAAGGTGGTGCGAGCGGCGGAGAAGCGCTTCCACAGGGCCTCGGCCTCCGGCTTGTCGATGCGCACGGTGGTGCGCTGGTGGTTCTGCCACTCCTCGAAGAGGTTGCGGAACTTGTCGGCGGTGGAACGCCAGTTGGTGTTGTCGCCCAGAGAAGCGGCCAGGGCCTCGGCCTTCTCGACGATGGCGGTGCGCTCGGCCACGGCCTTGGCCACAGCGGCCTTGCGTGCCTCGGACAGCTGGGTCTTGCGCGCCTCGCCGGCGGCCTTCAGCTCCTCGAGCTGGGCCTTGAGGGCGGCGATATCGCCCACGACGGCCGGCTCGGCGGTCTCCTCGCTCAGTAGCTTCAGGGAATCGTCGATCTCACGGGCCTTGACGTTCGGGGAAGCCAGACGGCCGGCCAGCAGGTCGAGCTTGGCCTTGAGGTCCAGGAAGCGACGGGCGTACAGGGCCAGAGCCTCCTCCTTGGAGACATCCGGGAACTGGCCGACCTCGCGCTCCGATTCGCCTTCCTTGACGAACACGGTGCCGTTGTCGTCCACGCGGCCGAATGCCTCGGCGGCCTTGACGTCCTCTTCGGAGTAGCTGGCCGGTGCGGCGGGGGCCGGGGTGGCATGCTTCACGGCAGGGGCCTTCTTGGCGAACGCGGCGGGGGAGGGGGCGTGCGGCTTCGGGATGGAAACCGGGCTCGGCTTGACCGCCGGGCTGGCCGCGGGTGCTGCGGGCGCGGGCGTCGATGCCTGTGCCTCGGGTGCGGTGGTGTGTTCGGTTTCGGTGACAGTTTCGTCGGCCATGGCCAGCTCCTTAACAAGCGTAGAGTAAGTGGGTGGGTCGCCTCCGCATCCCGGATGAACGGGAGGCTTTGACGCAGCCCTCACTTATTATATTGATTTCGTGGCTAAAGGTGCATCAATATCAGGATTTCCGGAGTGGCTCCCCTCCGAGCGTGTTGTGGAGCAGCGTGTCATCGATACGCTTCGTAAGGTTTTTGAGCTCAATGGCTTCATCGGCATCGAGACGAGAGCGGTGGAAACCGGCGCTTCTCTGCTGAAAAAAGGCGAGACCAGCAAGGAGATCTACCTGCTGAGCCGTCTGCAGGAGGTCGGTCACGAATCGGACACGCCGATTGAGGATCGTCTGGGCCTGCACTTCGACCTGACCGTGCCGCTGAGCCGGTACGTGGTGGAGCACTCCGGTGATCTGGCCTTCCCGTTCAAGCGCTGGCAGATTCAGAAGGTGTGGCGCGGCGAGCGTCCGCAGGAGGGCCGCTTCCGCGAGTTCGTCCAGGCCGATATCGACGTGATCGGCGCCGGTGAGCTGCCCGACCACTACGAGGTGGAGCTGCCGCTGGTCATGGTCTCTGCGCTCGAGGAACTGCGCGCGTTCGGCCTGCCCAAGGCCACCGTGCACGCCAACAACCGCAAGCTGTCCGAGGGCTTCTACCGTGGGCTGGGACTGACGGACATCGAGGGCGTGCTGCGCGAGATCGACAAACTGGACAAGATCGGCGCCGATGAGGTGGCCAAGCTGCTGGTCGAAACCTGCGGTGCCACCGAGGGCCAGGCCCGCGCGTGTCTCGAGCTCGCAGGCCTGACCGCCGCCGATGGCAGCGAACTGGCCGCCAAGTTCGACGCTCTGTGCGAGGCGCACGGCATCGCCAAGGATTCCGAGGCCTATGAGCTGGCCCGTCAGGGACTCGACACCCTCGCCATGATCGTGGATGAGGCCGCCGCCATCCGTCCGGGCTCCGTCATCGCGGACCTCAAGATCGCCCGCGGACTCGACTACTACACCGGTTCCGTCTACGAGACCTTCCTCGACGGCGCCGCATCGCTTGGCTCGATCTGCTCCGGCGGACGGTACGACAACCTCGCCTCGCAGGGCAACCGCAAGTACCCGGGCGTGGGTCTGTCCATCGGCCTGAGCCGTCTGGTGAGCTACATGCTCCACACCGCCGGCGCGCACGCCAGCCGCGTCTCGCCGGCCGCCGTGCTCGTGGCCGTGTGGAACGAGGACGACCGTCCCGCGGCCAACCGCATCGCGGCCCAGCTGCGCGCCCGTGGCATCGCCACCGACGTGGCCCCCACCGCAGCCAAGCTCGGCAAGCAGATCAAGTATGCGGACAAGCTCGGCATCCCGTACGTGTGGTTCCCGGCCGGTGCCGCCGAGGGCGAGGAATCCGCCGGCGACGAGGTCAAGAACATCGTCACCGGCGAGCAGGTGCCCGCCGATTGCACGTCGTGGGAGCCGGATACTGTGGTTGCCCAGCAAACCGTCGAAATCTGACGTATTCGAATCCATTCGAGTCAGAGTCAAATCGAGGAGAAGCAAGATAATGAGCCAGACGGCTTACAGAACACATCATGCCACCGACGTGACCGAGGCCCTGGTCGGCCAGAAGGTCACCCTCGCCGGTTGGGTCGATCGTCGCCGTGACCACGGTGGCGTGGCCTTCATCGATCTGCGCGACAACACCGGTCTGGTGCAGGTCGTCATCTATGACGAGGAAGTGGCCCGCCCGCTGCGCAGCGAGTTCGTGATCCAGGTGACCGGCGAGGTGCGCCTGCGCCCGGACGGTAACGAGAACACGCATCTGGCCACCGGCAAGATCGAGGTCGTGGCCGAGAACATCGAGATTCTCGCCAAGGCCGACGCCCTGCCGTTCCAGGTGTCCACCGCGCTCGAGAACGAGTCCGAGAACAAGCTGCCGGGCGAGGACGTGCGTCTGAAGTACCGCTACCTCGACCTGCGTCGCCCGTCCATGCAGTACAACCTGAAGCTGCGTTCCGACATGGCCAAGGCCGCCCGCCATGCCCTCGAGGACATGGACTTCACCGAGGTGGAGACGCCGACGTTCATCAAATCCACGCCGGAAGGCGCACGCGACTTCCTGGTGCCGGCCCGTCTGGTGCCCGGCTCCTGGTACGCCCTGCCGCAGTCCCCGCAGCTGCTCAAGCAGCTTCTCATGGTCTCCGGCGTCGAGCGTTACTACCAGCTTGCCCGCTGCTACCGCGATGAGGACTTCCGCGCCGATCGTCAGCCCGAGTTCACCCAGCTCGACATGGAGATGAGCTTCGTGGACCAGGAGGATGTGATGGCCATGGCCGAGAAGGTCATCGCCGCCATCTGGAAGGTCGCCGGCTACGACGTCCAGCTGCCGCTGCCGCGCATCTCCTGGCAGGAGGCCATGGACAAGTACGGTTCCGACAAGCCGGATCTGCGCTTCGGCAACCCGCTCGTCGAGCTCACCGACTACTTCAAGAACACGCCGTTCCGTGTGTTCCAGGCCCCGTACGTGGGCGCCGTCGTGTTCAAGGGTGGCGCCGCCACGCCGCGTCGTCAGTTCGACGCATGGCAGGAGTGGGCCAAGCAGCGTGGCGCCAAGGGCCTTGCGTACGTGGTCTTCGCCGAGGACGGCGAGCTCAAGGGACCTGTCGCCAAGAACCTGTCCGATGAGGAGCGCAACGGCCTGCGCGAGGCCGTCGGTGCCGAGCCGGGCGATGCCGTGTTCTTCGCCGCCGGTTCCCGTGAGTCCTCGCAGTTGCTGCTCGGCGCCGTGCGTGTGGAGCTCGCCCGCCGCGAAGGCCTGCTCGACCCGAAGAAGTTCGCCTTCACTTGGGTTGTGGACTTCCCGCTGTTCAAGCCCACCGACGATCCGGACGATGACGATGTGGCCGTGGGCCACTCCAAGTGGACCTCCATGCACCACCCGTTCACCATGCCGAGCAAGGACTGGATCGACAAGTTCGATCAGGACCCCGAGCACGCCATGTCCGATTCCTACGACATCGTCTGCAATGGTGAGGAGATGGGCGGCGGTTCCGTGCGTATCCACCGCGACGACATCCAGGACCGTGTACTCAACGTGCTGGGCATTGGCAAGGAGGAGGCCGAGGAGAAGTTCGGCTTCCTGCTCGAGGCTTTCAAGTACGGCGCCCCGCCTCACGCGGGCATCGCCCTCGGTTGGGACCGTACCGTCTCCATCCTCGCTGGCACCGACACCATCCGCGACGTCATCGCCTTCCCGAAGGCTGGCGGTGGCCGCGATCCGCTGACCGGTGCCCCGGCCCCGATTTCGGACGAGCAGCGCGCAGAGACTGGCGTCGACTACGACCCCGACGAAGACGAAAACTGATTTGCGGAGCGTATACCGCCTTTCCTCAGCCTCGACGCACCGTGTGTGCGCCTTCGGCTTCGGACGGCGGTCTCCGCACGCGCAAATCAGTTTTCTACGAAAATTAAGTGACGGAGTGTCTTCGTCGTTGCTTTGTGGTTGCAGCGCTGCGGTGTTGCGACCGTAACGTGGTGAGGGACGCACAAGTCGCCTGAACATATACAGTGCCCGTATGGCTTTCGGCTGTATGGGCACTTCGCGTATATGCCGGGCGTCTCGTGCCGGCGCCCACCGTGTAGGGATTGCCCCACCGTGTAGGGAACTTCCCACCATGTAGGGAACTTCCCACCGTGTAGGGATGCAAAACGGCTTGTTTCCGCCATTGTTCAAAAACGCATCCCTACATCATGGGGTAATCCCTACACCGTGGGGCTGCTGCGGCTGCGAACGGGCGTCATTTTGCCTGCATGCGCGCCGCTGGTGTTCGCCTTGACGTGCGTTGACCGCAATCGTCGGGTCGGCCAGCGCTCGGAATGGGCGTTCCGGCCGGCCGGTGAACGGAACATGCAACGCGTTGGCGACATGCTGCGCGAATTCGCGCTGATTCGGCTCGTTCCACAGATCATCGGCGAACACCTCGATAACCGTCCATCCCATGGCCCGCAATTCGCGGCGTTTGCGCTGGTCCCGCACGTATTGGCTGCGGAAGCGACGGTGATGGTCGCCATCGTATTCGATGCATACTTTGCTGGCCGGATACGCCATATCAACGGTGTATCCAACATTGCCGTTCGCCCCGGTGATGACGTGATGCATGCCCGGCGAGGGAAGTCCGAACCGCAGCAGTGCGAGCCGGGCGCGTGTCTCCTGGACGGAATCGGAGGTTCGGAGCAATTCCAGCGCCTTCTCGCAGCGCAGACGTCCCACGATGCGCTGGAACGCCGCAAGCCGGTTCCGGAACTGATCGACGGAATACCGGAACCGTCGGGCGATTGCCTCGCCGAGCACCACCAGCTCGTCAAGGTCAAGATATTGCGCGTACTGGATCCACGTATCCAGCGGATGCACGCATGTCAGGCCGTTCGTCAACGTGCATATTGCGAACGGCTGGTTCCAGGTTCGATACAAGACGTTGTTCATCGTGGAGCGGTGTCTGTGGTCCCGGGTGGTGATGTAGAAATCGCTCGCCGGCAGCGTGCAGCGTCGTGGGCGTTCGATGGCATAGAGCTCCAGCGCCGTATGCAGCGAGAAGCAGATGGTTCGGTCGGTGCGCATGTGCGAAAGCAGTGTCTGACAGTCCGCCGATTTCGCGGCGGACTGGGCGGAGAGGTCCTGACGCACGTAGTTCTGGATTTCCCCGGACTGCGTCGTCTCACGATAGTTGTATGCGGTACTCATGCCGGGCATGATAACCGATTCGCGAGCGGCATCGGCATGAAAACGGGCAATGTGGATAACTCAACGTGCATGGTTCGCTTCTGCGATGCGAATGACGAACATGCGTACGAAGAGCCGCGATGCAGTTGCCGCTCGTGACTTTGCTCATGTCACAAGTCGGTTATATCGTGAGCGTGCATTGTTGGAGGTCTTCCCCATATGCCAAGGAGACCGGCGAAAGGAATCGATCGACGTTGCGTCTGTGAATGATGACGGTAAGAAGCGGAACCCACGCGTTGAAGCGTGCCGCCGCGTGTCATCATTCGAGGGATTGAGTCACTGGGTCGTATCGGCTGCATTATGGGTCAACATCGATGCATGAGTCAGCATCGATGAACCGCAAACAGACAGCGGGCCTGTCGTCGTTCCCCATCGGTTCCATACCGTCATCACCGGGCGCGAGCCCAGCCTGACCATCGCGGCACGCCATGAGCGAAAGGCGTGACTATGCAACCAACCATGCTTACTGTGAACGATGTCACCTTCACCTATCCCCACGCGCCGGAACCCCTGTTCCAACACGTCGGCACAACGTTCCCGCTGGGTTGGACGGCCGTGCTCGGCGACAACGGCATCGGTAAATCCACACTGATGTCGATCGTGCGCGGCGAACTATGCCCGGATTCGGGAACCGTGACGCCCAATCCCCGGCGGTTGGTTATCGGGTATTGTCCGCAGGATATCGCTGTCCGGCCGGCGAACCTCGAGGATTTCGCGGCCGACTGGTCGCCCGAGGCCATCGCCGTGCGTGACGATCTGCAATTGGATGATGACTGGCCGTATGCGTTCGTGAGACTGTCCGGCGGGGAACGCAAACGTGTGCAGATCGCCTGTGCGTTGACGTTGCGACCCGATGTGCTGATCCTCGACGAACCGACGAACCATGTCGACGCCGACACGCGAGACCGCATCATCGCTGCAATGCGCCGGTATCGCGGCATAGGCATCGTGGTCTCGCATGATGTGGACCTGATTGACGCCGTATGCGGCCGTTGCGTGATGTTCGAACGTCGGCATGTCGGTTCCCGTAACGTGACGGTGTTGAGCACGTTCCGCGGCGGATATTCCGAGGCCGTGGCGCAGATTGGCATGCGCGACGCGGCAAATGCGGCCAACGCTGACGCGCTCCGGCGCGAAATCGCCCGTCTGGCCGCCGCGAAGGCACAGCGATACGCCAAGGTGCAGCAGGTGGAGTCGCGCAAAAGCCACGGCGAGCTGATCGACCGGCATGATCATGACGCGTTGAACCGTCGGAAACTGGCGAAAATGACTGGACTCGACCGTGGCGTGACTTGCGCCTACGGTCAGATCGACGGACGATTGGCCGAGGCCCGGCGGCGTGCGGAGAACATATCGACACCGGCGAAACGATATGATGGTGAGCTGTGGTTGGACGTCGTGCCGTCGCATTGCCGCGAGGTGATTCGGCTTGGTCCGGGCGTGATTCCGTTCGGCGCGAATTCTACGGATGCCGTCGTGGACGTCGCTGAGGACGTTCCGAAGGCAACGGGTGGTACGGCCGCGGATGCAGTGGCCTCGGCGGATGGTATGGTGGGCACGGTTTGTGCGAACGCAGCGGATATTGCGGGCAAAGGTGCGAAGGCCCCGGTAAGTGTCGTGGATCCGATGGCTACAGTGGCCTCGTCGGGTGAGTGGTCTCCGGGCCCGTTACCGTTGGCGGACGGTATGATTGCTGCGACGGCTGCCGGCGAGATTGCCGCAGACTCGGCTATCGCCGGCATGTTTGCCACTGACACGGTCAGTGCTGAAATCAGTGCCGGATTATCAAGGGTCATGTATTCCGGTGATCGCATTCGGGTGATGCCGCCGCAGGGAGGATCGTCGGCTGTTGGATTGCGGATTCCGTTGATTTCGATTGGACCGCGGGACCATATCGCAGTGACGGGTCCGAACGGGGCCGGCAAGTCGGCGCTGATTCGAGCGATGCTGGCGCATACCGTCGATGTGCCGCGTCTGGTCATCGCACAGAACACCACGGATACGGATCGCGAGGATGCCATGCGGCGATTGGATGCGTTGCCGGCCGATGTTCGGGCGCAGGTGCTTGGCACGTATGCGAGGCTCGACGCGGACCCGGACAGGCTGCGTGCGACAGGTCGCCCGTCGCCCGGCGAATTGCGCAAGCTGCTGTTGTGTCTGGCGTTGCCGGCCCGTCCGCAGCTCATCGTGTTGGACGAGCCGACGAATCATCTCGATTTGTCGTCCAAGAAGGCGTTGGCCAGCATGCTGACGGGGTATCCCGGTGCGCTGATTGTGGTGTCCCACGACAAATGGTTCCTGCGCCTCGCCGGTTTTGGGGTGTCGGAGGAGGGGGCTGCGGTGTAGGGGCGGTTCCTGAGGATTGCCACATGGTGTAGGGCCATGGCGTAGGGATTGCTTCACCGTGTGGGGAATTTCCCACCATGTAGGGAATTTCCCATGATGTAGGGAACTTCCCACCGTGTAGGGATGCAAAACGGCTTATTTCCGCCATTTTGTAAAAACGCATCCCTACATCATGGGGAAATCCCTACACGGTGGGCCAATCCCTACACCGTGGAGCGAAGTGCGGGTGGCATGCAGGCGACGTCACGATGTAGAGGGTGCGATTGCCGTCGCGGCACGGATGGCGTGGGACATCACGTTGCGGGCGGCGCGTGGGTGGCATCATGGTGTGGCCGGTGTGTCGCATACGGGCGTACCGGCATGTGCGCGATGGGAACAGTCGGACACATTGCGGATATGCATGCCGCAGCAGACACATCGGTATGTACGCGACGGGAACGACCGGACTCCTGCGTATGGGCGCGCCGCAGTGGACACATCAGCATGTGATGTGTAATGGCACGTGACAATCCGTGGCACCATCGGTGCGGCGGTACAGCAGTGCGGAACGGGTCATAGACAAAACGTATAGCCGCGCCGCCACCGTCCGCGTCCGATGACGCTATGCTGGGCGGGCAAGGCGGCAGGCGCTCGCCGACGGACGACCGTGTGAACGGTCACGTTCACGCCGATGTCCGCGAACGACGCCGCAGGCATCGGGCCCATATGAAGAACGGCCTGATGATGACGACGCGCGCCCGCCGCGCGAATGACGGACAGCACATGACTGACGGCGCATGACGGACGATACAGGGGGATGATGCACATGACGTTGGAGATTCTGGACTGGCATGACGGCGATTTGCTGGCCAAGCCGGTGTTCGACAAGCTCAACGAGCTGGTGGCGGCCGGTGTGCCGGAGAGCAAGATTCTTGGCGTGACCATCAATTCGGACGAGGAGTCGGACACCGATCTGTGGTGCCCGAAGTACGGTATCCCGTTCGAGATCACGGGCAACGTGGTCGTGGTCCACACGCACAAGACCCGCAAGGCGCCGCCGGAGTTCGCCGCGGCGTTCGTCACGGCGGATACCCGCGCCGACCTGAACGGCGTGGTCAAGCACACGCTCGAGGTCTCCAAAGTGAGCTTCGCGCCCATCGACGCCGCTGTGGAGGCAACCGGCATGGAATCGGGCGGCATGTCGCCGATTGGTCTGCCGGACGGCTGGCCGCTGCTGGTGGACCAGCACATCCTCTCGATTCCGAAGCTGTATCTGGGCTCGGGCATCCGCCCGTCCAAGCTGGTGGTTGACGGCTCCATCTTCGCCGACATCCCCGGCGTGCGGTTCGTGCCCGCCCTCGGCAAGCCGCGCGGGTAGCCGAAGCGATATCAAGGATCCGTTGTAGGCGGGTAGCCGTCAGCGCAAGCAAACAACGGAGCCCCGGTATAGGTTCGGTGGCCCTGTACCGGGGCTCCGCGAATCATGCACGTCAGTTCGGCTGGTTGTGCCACATCCGTCAAAAAAGTACCGGTGCCTGTGCTCTTCTTGACTTGCCATTTGCGGTGAAAAAAGTGGCGTGGAAAGCCATGGAACCGCGCAAACGCACCGCATCTCCGCCGTGGAGTCACGCGGCCCGTTGCTCTTATCATGCCTTCGGCTTATTGATCAAGAGAGAAAACGGACCACTTCCATGAGTGAATCATCCATCGCATGCACCCGGCGACGCCCTCGTTTCTTCACGTTGCCGGTGGTGACGCTGATTTCCCTGAGCTTCATGTTGGGCACCAGCGAATTCATCGTCGTCGGCATTCTGCCGGATATCGCCGCCGATCTCAAGGTGTCATCCACCACCGTGGGCAATCTGGTGGCGCTGTTCGCCTTCGTCTACGCGCCGTGCACGCCGATCGGCTCCTCATTGGTGTCCAAGTTCTCGCGGTACAAGGCGCATATCGCTCTGACCGTGGTGTTTCTGGTCGGCAATCTGATGTGCGCCTTCGCGCCGAGCTACCCGGTGTTGTTCGTCTCGCGCGTGGTGATCGCATCCGTCGCCGGCACGTTGGCCGCCATGGATATGACGTACGCCGGGGATCTGGTGGTGCCTGAATACCGCACCCGGTTCATCTCATGGATCTTCTCCGGGTTCTCCATCGCCGCGGTGGCCGGTGTCCCGTTGGGGACATGGATTGCCAACGCCTTCGGCTGGCGTTGGGCGTTTCACATCATCAACATCCTGACGGTCATGCTGCTGGTGATGATGATTGTGCTGCTGCCCCGCACATCCAGGCCCAACAAGGTGAGGGTGCTTTCGCAGTTCATCCTGTTCCTCGACCGTCGTATCCAGATCGGACTCCTGACCGTGATCTGCGGTGCGGCCGCCACCTACGCGTTCTACACATATCTTGCGGTGATTCTTCGTGACCAGATCGGTCTGCCCGCCCGGTATGTCAGCGCCGGCATGATCGTATTCGGCATCGGCAGCCTATGGGGCAACCTGCATAGCGCCAAATTCGCCAGCCGCGGCACCGGAGTGGAGCCGATGGCCCGTATGACGCCGGTCTTCCTGGCTTGGTCGGTCGCCCTGTGCCTGCTGGCCGGCGCCCAATGGGTGCCGGTGTTGGGCGCGGTGCTGATTCTGGTGCTGGGCATGTTCATGTATCTGCAGAACTCGCCTGCGCAGATCATGTACATGGATGTGGCTGCGGCAAGCCATCCGGGGACGATGAACCTCGCCTCGTCGCTCAATGCCATGTCGTACAACATCGGCATCGCACTGGGGTCCGCCGTCTCCGGGCTGGCCATGGAGTGTCTTGGCCTGATTTGGCTGGGACCGGTGGGTGCCCTGTTCGCGCTCGCCGCCGCAGGGCTGAGCCTGCTGTTGCGACGTCATATCGACGATTGAGCGGCATAGGCGACGTGCGTCCTATCGGGGCGCACCCGAGGCAACAACATTCAAGACAACGACAAGGTTATAGGATTTTCATATGAGGAAACCAAACAGCGACGCCACTGCGTATGAGGACGAGGAACGCGGGAAGCGTCGGTCCGGTGCGGTTCCCCGCGAGTATTACGGTGTACTGCCGGACGCCGACGCCTTCCGGGGCAGGAAGGATCTGGGCGAGGTCGAATTCGTGATGCCTCCCGCCGATTCGGTGATTCATTGGAACCAGCACGGCTACCCCGATCCCAGCATCCGATGGCATCACCATGAGGACATCGAATTCCATCTCATCCGCGAGGGGCCAGGCACCATGCTCATCGGTGATGCGATGGTGCCGTTCGCCGCAGGTCAGGTGACGATGATTGGCAGCAATGTGCCGCATATGTGGCTCTCCAACCTCAACACCGCCCGCGAATTCCCGCACCGTGACGTGTACTGTCAGGTGCGTCCGCGCGTGTTCGAACAGCTCATCCGCATGATTCCGGACACCGCCGCGCTCGCCGCGCTGATGGAACGGTCGAAACGGGTGATCAGTCTGACCGGCGCGTCCGCCGCCGAGGGGTGGCGGTTGCTGGAGCGCATGGGGGAGCACAGCGGGTTGAGCCAGTTCATCGATCTGCTGGAACTCGTGCAGGTGTTCGCCGCAGCCCCGCGGGACGAATGGCATACGATTCTGCTGCACGACTATGTGCCGGACGGCTCCCGGTTGGCTGAGGGCGATGACCGCGTGAATGTGGCGCTTGATTATGTGGCCATCCATCTGACCGACGGTACGCTGAGTCTGGAATCCACCGCGGCGAGCGTGGGAATGAGCCCGTCGATGTTCTCCCGCGCCTTCCATCGGATAAGCGGCCGCACGTTCTCGGATTTCGTGCGGCGACTGCGCATCGCGCTCGCCTGTCGGTTGCTGGTGTCCGGCAACGATTCGGTTTCCGAGATACCTGCGCAGTGCGGGTATGCGAACCTGTCGAACTTCAACCGTCGGTTCCGGCAGGAGACCGGCATGACTCCGTCCGAATACCGGCGGGCCCACCGCTTGGGATGAGATGATAAGTCCCATGAGGTGACATTACAAGTCAAAAAAGTATCGGTGACGGTTGCGCTGAAATCAGTTGGTTTCGTTGCTATATCAACGAAACCAACATGTCGGACGTGTTCATACACTCCGCAAAGCGTCGCGGTGCATACGACTGCTTCCCGCGTATCATCGCAATCGTACGAACTTCATGGGGAACACCTCTTCCGAATATCATCGTTCCCTGGTCCACTGTGCTCGTACCGCCCGGCCGCACCCCTCTTTCTGCGGCCGGGTTCTTTTTGTCGTTGTCGTTTTCTCGGAGTTGTGCGGTGACGGGAGAGCCGGGGCGGAGACCGTCTATTGTGACCAACGCCCGGTTGAAGACGGAATACGCATTCGGCGGGTCCGTCAGCCGTTTCGCAACGGCCCTCGGACTCGCCGAACTATATGGGAATGTGATGATCGGATTGTTGGCGGTGGACGCTTGGGCAATGGGGTGACTGAATCGTTTCGGTGCGTCAGCCGTCGAGCAGGTCTCCGGCTGCGATGGCGCGCAGGGCGGCGAGATGCGCGGTCATCGCGGTCCTGCCTTCGGGGGTGATGCTCGCCCAGACGACCATGTGCCGGTTCGATTCGCCTCGGCGCTTGGTCAGGATTACGTAGCCGCAGTCGGCGAGGGTTTTGAGGTGCCGTGAGCACATCGCGTCGCTCAGTCCGAGCGTTTCGCGGATTGTGGCGAACGGCACCTCCTTCATGCCGGAGAGCAGTCCGCAGATACGCAGTCGCATCGGTTCGTGGATGATCTCGTCGAAGCGGGGCTCGACGCTGCTGTGTGTGTGATCAGATGACATAGTCACCCCGCTTCACGAGTCGGGCGCAGTAGCGGTCGTAGCCGTATTCGCCGAACCAGCCGAGCGCACCCATTGCCAGGGTGATGACCGACGTCTGGTCGGGAAGCCACTGCAGCCCCAGGCCGCCCAAGAGGATGAGGACCAATCCGAGGAGGCTGAGTGCATACAGCGCCACCGCCATCGCCCACATCGCTGCATTACGCGGGGCAATCAGCCCTCCGAACGTGTCGAAGTCTGAGCCGATCTGACGTGCGCGCCAGGCGTTCACCTGGAGTCCGACGTACGAGGCCACTAGAAGGAGGATGATTTCCATTATGTCGGCGGAGGGAAGCGACGCGCCGATCCACCATCCGCTGGCGTCGGAGTGGAAGCCCATCTCGGATACGAAGTCGCTGAATGTGAGGCATACGATCATCGCGATCAGGCCGCTGATAGCGTAGTACCATTTCGGTGCCATGATGCGGTCGGCGTTGACCTCGCGGTCCTGCTGCAACTGGGCCAGAAGATTCGTGGCCGCGGTGCGGTCGATGGCGGTCGGGTCGGTTGTGTCGTTCGAAGTTGGGATGTGGGGCTTGTTGGTGGTCATGGTGGTCTCCGTCCGTGAGCTGGTTTGTTGGGATGGTTCAAACGGGTCGTTTGATGGCGTTGCGTATGTGCCGCGTTGCCTCGACGGTGTTGTATTGGCTGGTTGCGTTCCGGTGTGATTATCACTTTTACTTGCATGCAAGTAAAGCATAACTCTTTACTTCGAGTAAAGCAAATTCGTTGCAGCGACGACGCGCCGCATGAACGGCTGATGCAGTCAACGTGGTCCACGTCCCGGTCAATATGTGGACATGATGTGAACACGCAGGAAACAGAGCTGTGTTATCCTCCCCTTCATGTCTGAAACGAACATGGAAGCAGTGCGTTCGCGCACGACAGCCACAACTCAAGCCAAGTCGGATGCAGCCAACGCCAAGCCTCTTGCCCCGCTTGTGCCCGGCGCTGAGGACCCGAACCGCGCGTTGGTGGAGCTCACCCACGTCGAGAAGCACTTCGGTGATTTGCATGTCCTCAAGGACATCAACCTCAGGGTCACCAAGGGCGAGGTGCTCGTGGTGGTCGGCCCCTCGGGTTCCGGCAAATCCACGATGTGCCGCACCATCAACCGACTCGAGACCATCGACTCCGGCGACATCCGCATCGACGGCAAGCCCCTGCCCCAGGAGGGCAAGGAACTGGCCAACCTGCGCGCCGAGGTGGGCATGGTGTTCCAGTCGTTCAACCTCTTCGCCAACAAGACCATCCTCGACAACGTGACGCTCGCCCCCATCAAGGTACGCCACATGGCCAAGAAGGACGCCGAGGATCTGGCGATGGACCTGCTCGCCCGCGTGGGCGTGGACTCGCAGGCCAATAAGATGCCCTCCCAGCTCTCCGGCGGCCAGCAGCAGCGCGTGGCCATCGCCCGCGCGCTCGCCATGCGCCCGAAGGTGATGCTGTTCGACGAGCCCACCTCCGCGCTCGACCCGGAAATGGTCAACGAGGTACTCGACGTGATGGTCGAACTCGCGCACGAGGGCATGACCATGATCTGCGTGACCCACGAAATGGGCTTCGCGCGCAAGGCCGCCGATCGCATCGTGTTCATGGCCGAGGGCCGGATTCTCGAGGAGAACACGCCCGACGAGTTCTTCGAACACCCCCGGACCGAGCGCGCCAAGGACTTCCTCTCGAAGATCCTCACCCACTGACGCCGGGATTCGCCGGAACGGTCCACCAAGCCGGCGGAATCGTTCGGATATGAGGCGAACCACGGAACACGCTCGGTGCGGTCGCATCGGCAGCCGCAAGATGGTCGATACGGATGCCCAGTACCGGCAGGGGTTCGTCCATCGGCGACGGGCGAAGGACGCGAGAGCTCAAGGAACACGAAGAGGAAGAACGCAAGGGAAGCAAATACGCATATGACTTTCACCAGAACCATGAAACGGATGGCCGTGCGGACGATAGCCGCGCTCGCCGCCGTGGCCTGCACGATGTCGCTGGCCGCATGCGGCGCGGACGAGACCGGCAAGATTCGCATCGGCATCAAATTCGACCAGCCCGGACTCGGCTTCAAGAAGTCCGGCACCTATGTCGGCTTCGACGTGGACGTGGCCAAGTACATCGCCAAGAAGCTCGGCTACTCCGAGGATGAGATCGTCTGGAAGGAGGCCCCGTCCAAACAGCGTGAGGCCATGCTCCAGAACGGTGACGTGGACATGATCCTCGCCACCTATTCGATCACCGACGAACGCAAGAAGGCCGTGTCCTTCGCCGGCCCGTACTTCGTGGCCGGCCAGGACCTGCTGGTGCGCAAGGACGACCAGTCCATCAACGGCCCGCAGGATCTCAACGGCAAGAGGCTCTGCTCCGTCACCGGCTCGACCTCGGCCGCCACGGTCAAGGAGAAGTTCGCCTCCGAGGTGCAGCTCATGGAGCAGCCCGGATACGCCGAATGCGCCACCGCACTGTTCTCCGGCATCGTGGATGCGGTGACCACCGACGACATCATCCTGGCCGGCCTGGCCTCCGCGTCGCGCGGCAAGCTCCGGGTGGTGGGCAAGCCGTTCACGCAGGAATACTACGGCGTGGGCATCAAGAAGGGCGATACGAAGCTCGCCACCAAGATCAACAACGCCATCGTGGACATGATTCAGGACGGTTCGTGGGAGAAGGCCGTCAGCGACAACACGTCGGGCACCAACTACACGCCTGACGTGCGCTACAACCCGCCCACGCCGAATGAGGGGGAGGATGCCTGATGAACGGATTCCTCAGTCTGCTCGGCCAATACGACGTGCCGGGCGCCTTCCTGGTCAACATCGAACTGACCCTGTGGAGCGCGCTGTTCTCGCTGATCCTCGGCGTGATCCTCGTGGTCATGCGCATCTCGCCGATCTCTTCGCTGCGCGCGGTCGCCGCCGCATACGTGGAGCTGTTCAAGAACCTGCCGCTCACCATCATCATGGTGTTCATGGTGCTGGGCGCCTACGCGCAGTTGAAGCTCACCTTCTCCGATACCTTCGCCACGAACTTCTTCTGGCTGGCGGTGACCGGCCTGAGCCTGTACACGGCGGCGTTCGTGTGCGAATCGCTGCGTTCGGGCATCAACACCGTGCCGCTCGGACAGGCCGAGGCCGCACGCGCGCTCGGATTGGGCTTCATGCAGTCCGCCACCGAGATCATCCTGCCGCAGGCCTTCCGTGGTTCGGTGGCGCCGCTGGGCAACACGCTCATCGCGCTGCTCAAGAACTCCACCGTGGCCGCCGCGGCGTCCGTCTCCACGGAGACGTCCTCGCTGATGAGCCAGATGATTGAGTTCCGCCCCGACGTGATCGTCCAGATCTTCCTGATCTTCGCGTTCGGCTACGTGATTCTGATCATCCCGATCGGCATGCTCACCACGTACCTGTCCAACAAGCTCGCCGTGAGGAGGTGACGTCATGGCCGATACTTCGAATTCCGTGCTGTTCGACGCGCCCGGTCCCAAGGGCCGGCGCACCATCCGCATCGCCAACTGGATCGCCGGTCTGGTGTTCGCGGTTGTTCTCGTGCTCATCCTCATGCGTCTGCACAATCCGCCGGACGGTGAGAACCAGCTCAGCTGGGAGCTGTGGAAGCCTGCGTTGGAGCGTGAGGCGTGGACCGACTTCTACCTGCCGGGCCTGTGGATGACCGTCAAGGCCACGGTGGTGGCCGTGATCGGCGCCGTGGCGTTCGGTCTGGTCTTCGGCGTCGGACGACTGCTGCCGAACCCGCTGGTGCGCGGCGTGTCCGCAGTCATCGTCGAGTTCTGCCGCGCCGTGCCCGTGCTGCTGCTCATGATCTTCTTCTGGCGCTGGTTCGCCTTCGCCGGTCTGCCGAGTCCATCCTATTGGGCTGTGGTGCTGGCGCTCGTGCTCTACAACGGCTCCGTTGTGGCCGAGCTGGTGCGCTCCGGCGTCGGCAATCTGCCGAACGGCCAGCGCGAGGCCTCGCTTGCCTTGGGATTGACCGAATCGCAGTCGCTGATGTCCATCGAGGTGCCGCAGGCCGTGTACGCCATGCTGCCGGCGGCCGTGACCCAGCTGGTCGTGGTGCTGAAGGACACCGCGCTCGGCTCGATCATCATGTACACCGACCTGCTGCAGGAATCGCGCCGTCTAGGCTCGATGTACTTCAACATCCTGCAGACGCTGGTCATGGCGGCCGTAATCTACTTCATCGCCTGTTGGCTGCTGTCGCGACTGGCCGAATGGCTGCCCGCTCGTATGCAGCAGCGCACCGCCGCACCTGCCGAACCCGAACCGGTGGCGCCCATCGCGGCCGGCGACGCCTCCAACGTGAACCAGATCGCAGTGGCCAAGGAGGTCGAGGAACTGCCGCTCGGCGGCACGCCGCGCAAGTACCATGTGCATCACCGTGGCACCAATGCCTCGATTCGCAACTGGCGTCGCACCCGGTACGAGCAGGGATACGATGCCACGCAGCCTGAGTCGCAGATCGATCCGCCCACCGGCGAGTTCCCGGCGTTCCTCATGCCCGAGCCGAAGCGCAAGCCGAAGGGGTCGCAAGGTCATGCGCATGGCGATGGCGGGGCGTCCGAAGCCGAGCAGCATAAGACCGGTCATGTCGACCCCATGCCGAAGATCGAGCGCAACTTCAAGCGCGGCAACGACATCGGCAAGGGGCACACTGACCTCGGAGGGCGTCCGAAGATCTGATTTTTCGGATAGTGATGACCGCCGGCGGCTCAGCAGAATGAGGAGTAGCTCCGTGAGATATGTCGATTGTGCTTCATCTTCATGGCGCTGACCGCCGGCTCCGTTCCGTTGTGGATTCTCTCTGATGCGGAGCGACGGGCCACTAGCCGTGCGCTAGGGCGGCACGAAGAGTTCACCGAGTATTCGACTGGTTTCCGCACTACGTAGCGGCACGGCGGATAGGTTGGAACACATGAAGCTGTTCCGAAACCTATCCGCCGTGTTCGTTTCCGGGCTTGGTTCCGTGCGCGTCCCGGCCGCCGTCCGTACCGTTGCCCATGCTTGCTCCCGCGCCTGCGCCCCTGCCGGTGCTCGTTCCCGATCCCGCGCCCGCATCCCGCTGGCAGCGCTGATGACGACGGCATTGCTCATCCCGCTCGCCCTGTCGGCCGCGACCCCTGCCGTCGCCCAAGCCGACCAACTGCCGAACCCGGACTGGGTCGCCCTGCTCTCCGATTACGAGAAGGACTACTGGCAGGCGCCGAAAAGCAAGCAGCAGGGCGGCAAGGTGCTGGATGCCACGACCATGAAGCTCGACGAGGACATCACCCTCGACATCAACCATCGCGCGGCCGAAGGGGCTGATCAAAACGGACTCACCGACCAGCGCAAACGCGCCCTCATCGACTCCGACCTGTACGGCGAGGAGACCATGCCCGATGCGCTCGGACCGGTGCTCGGCAAGTACATGAGCGAGGGCTTCAAGCAGGGCAGACTCAACCGCATCTCCGACCTGTTCAAGTTCAACGTGGCCTCCACCTACCAATCCAAGAGGGCGGCCATGCATCCCCGACCGTACCTCGACCGCAGCGTGAGCACCTTCGACGGCACCAACGACCTTGCCGGATTGCCCGCCACACTCGATATCAAGTTGTCGCCCTCGTGGCTCGAGCACATCCCCGGGTACTCCAACCTGCAGAAGAACAGCTCGTACCCCTCCGGGCACACCACCGCAGCCTATTCGTGGGGCATTGCGCTGGCCGGCATCCTGCCCGAGCTGGCCCCGCAGATCCTCGCCCGTGCCTCCGAGGCAGGCAACAACCGCATTGTGCTGGGCGTCCATTACCCGCTCGACATCATGGGCGGGCGCATCGGCGCCTCCGCGCAGAACGGGCAGTACTGGCACAACGAATACTCCTCGGCTATCGTGCCCGCCGCCCGACAACTGCGCGACTACCTGACCGAACGGTGCAAGGCCGATGGCCATGGCTCTACGCTCGCCGGGTGCATCGCCGATCTCAAGGCCAACGGTTCGGGCGGATATTCCAACGACTTCCTCGATCCGGTGGCCACCGAACCGGTCAAGGACCAGGCCTCCGCCGTGCGTGTCTACACCGCGCGCATGACCTACACCTTCCCGCAGGTCAAGTCCGAGGCGGGTGCCGAATTCAAGGCGCCGCGCGGAGCGGCCGATGTGCTGCGGCTCGCCTACCCGCAGCTGCACGCCGACCAGCGCGAGGCCATCCTCAAGGCCACCGCGCTTGATTCCGGCTATCCATTGTGGAAGTCGAGCGACGGCTGGCAGCGCATCAATTGGGCCAAGGCCCTGTTCGCCCGCGTGACTCTCGATGAGAACGGCGATGTGACCAAAGTGGAAACCGCCGATCAGGTCGCGCTTACCGGCCCTACCGTGGTCAATGCGCAGTACGCCGACAAGGGCGGTCACCCCGCCTCCGACGCGGCCGCCGGTGAGAACAGCGCGGCAGCCGCCGGGCCGGACCTCGCCACGATGCATACCGCTCAGCGCTCCGCGGTTATCGCCGTGGGCGTCGCGCTGGCCGTGGCCGTGATCGCCGGCGTGGCAGTCACCGTTGTCAGGCGGCGGAAGGCGTAGGCGAGTTCAGATCACTCGGTGAATGTGAGTGTGGGCGGGATGGTCTCGGTCAGCGAGTCGTACATGGAACGGTGGGCCTTCGGATACCGCAGCTGCACGCCGATGATGCCTTCGTCCGAGACGATCTCGCGGATGTAATAGATGTCGCCGTCTCGCTCGTAGCTGACATAGACGGACGGGTCTGCGTCGAGCTCATAGGCGACGTCCACTTTCGCACTGGCTTTGAGTTGGGCGAGCTCTTCGGCGGATGATACGCCGTTGTTGGCCACGCGCCAAGCGGTGATCTCCATGCCTGAACCGGTGAAGGTGTAGCCGGGGCTCTCGTTCGTGCTGGTGCCGTATTCCTTGAAATTGTCCGGCACGCTCACCGTGAACCCGTTCTTGGAATAGGACTTGAGCGTGGAGGACGGCGGCTCGCTCGTGGAGCCGTACTGGCTGTCGGACTTATCGGAGTCGCCGTTCTGATCCTCGGATGTGCCGGAGTTCTTTGATGTACCGGATGAGGAAGAGGAACCGTTCGACGCATCGCCGTCCGAAGTGCCGTTCGAATCCTTCGAGGAACCGTTCGCATTGCCGGACGCCCCGGATTCGCTGGACTGCGAAGTCGTGGAGGGGTCGGCGTCGGGTGCACCGGACGAGCCGGACATCGACATCCATAGCATCACGCACAGCACAATCAACAGCACCACCAGCATGCCGCCCAAGGCGACGATGATTTTCTGTCCGCGCGTCAGCCCGGTCGCCGTGGCCGTGGTGGTCGCGAAGCCGGGAGCCGCCGAGGCGGGCGGGCGCACACCGGAGGATGTGGCGTAACTGGCGTACGCTGGGGGATTGCCTGCCGCGCCCGCCGCCGAGGCATTGGCGTCCGCGCTGTTGGATGGGCCCTTGGATAGGCCATTGGATAGGGAGGCGCCAAGCCCGGGTATGACCGGCAGCGGTTGGGTGGGGATGCCCGACTGCTGCACAGGCTGGGGGATTGGTGCCGCCTGTGCCGCCGATGCCGGATACGTTGATGGTGTCGGCCACAGTGATGGTGCCGCCTGTGCCGCCTGCATCGCCTGTGCCGCCTCCGCATCGGACAGATGATAGCCGCATTCGGAACAGAACAAGCTGTCGGGCTCGAGCGGCGTGCCGCATTGAGGACAGTTCATGGCCGATTTTCCCCTCTCCGGCCCGCTGCCGGACCTGTGCCTCCCCATTGTACGGCGCGGGGCGCTCCCGTTCCCCGAACGCTAGTAAGCTGGGGAAGCATGACTGACGAGAAGGAATACGACGACGTGGACGTGCGTGGCGAGGACAACGGCAATGGCCGTGGCGGCGAGGACGACGACAGGGCCTACGGTTCGCTGGGCCGGCTCGCCCCCGAATGGGACGGTGACGAACGGGAGCGCAACCTCACGGCCGATGACATCTACGAACGGTTCTTCGGCTGGGTGGCGGACGTCAAGGGCATCGAGCCGTGGCCGCATCAGGAGGAGGCCATCATGGACATCCTCGCCGGCGACCATGTGATCCTCAACACGCCCACCGGCTCGGGCAAGTCACTGGTGGCGCTTGGCATGCACTTCGCCGCGCTGTGCACAGGCCGCCGCTCCTATTACACTGCGCCCATCAAGGCGCTCGTCTCCGAGAAGTTCTTCGACCTCGTCGAAGTGTTCGGCCGTGACAACGTGGGCATGATCACTGGCGACAGCCACATCAACGCGGACGCGCCGATTATCTGCTGCACCGCGGAGATTCTCGCCAATCAGGCCCTGCGCGAGGGCGAACATGCGGATGTGGGCCTTGTGGCGATGGACGAGTTCCACTACTACGGCGATCCGGAGCGTGGCTGGGCATGGCAGGTGCCGCTGCTCACCCTGCCGCAGACCCAGTTCCTGCTCATGAGCGCCACGCTCGGCAACGTGGACGCCATCGCGGACAAGCTCGCCGACCTCAACGACACCCCGGACGTGGACGTGATCGCCGATGCGCCGCGCCCGGTGCCGCTGAGTTACGAATACACGACCGACCCGCTCGAGAAGACCGTGGAGCTTGCTTTCCGCAACGGCGAGACGCCGATCTACGTGGTCCATTTCTCGCAGGATGCCGCTCTTGAGACCGCACAGGCGCTCGCCTCCACCGGGGTGTCGAGCAAGGAGCAGCGCGCGGCCATCGCCGAGGCCATCAAAGGCGTGAAGTTCACCACCGCGTTCGGCAAGATTTTGCAGCGACTGCTGCGCACGGGCGTCGGCATCCATCATGCCGGCATGCTGCCGCGCTACCGTCGTCTGGTCGAACAGCTCGCCCAGCAGGGCCTGCTGCCGGTGATCTGCGGCACGGATACGCTCGGCGTGGGCATCAACGTGCCGATTCATTCGGTGGTGCTGACCGCCCTGACCAAGTTCGACGGCACCAAGATGCGTCGCCTCCGGGCTCGTGAGTTCCACCAGATCGCCGGACGTGCGGGGCGCATGGGCTTCGACACCGAAGGACTGGTGATCGCCGAGGCGCCCGAATACGAGATCGAGAACCAGAAGGCGCTCGCCAAGGCAGGCAACGACCCGAAGAAGCTCAAGAAGGTCAAGCGCAAGAAGGCGCCCGAAGGCTTCGTGACGTGGAACGAGAACACGTTCGACAAGCTCATCGACGCCGCGCCAGAAACGCTGGTCCCGCACCTGAAGATCACGCACTCGATGGTGCTCAACGAGGTGGAGCAGGGCGGCGACGCCCGCCAGCGCATCGACGACCTCATCGACGACTCCGCGCAGACCCCCGATCAGAAGGAGCATCTGCATCAGCGCGCCGACGAAATCTTCCAGACCCTGTTCGACACCGAGGTGATCGAGACCGAACCCCGCTCCGACGGCGGCAAGAACTACTACATGACGCTCGACATGCCGGACGACTTCGCCCTCGACCAGCCGCTTTCTCCGTTCCTGCTGGCCGCGCTGGAGCTGCTCGACCCCGAGTCGCCCACCTACGCGCTGGACGTGATCTCGATGGCCGAGGCCACGCTCGAGGACCCGAAGCAGGTATTGCGCGCGCAGGAACGCGCTGCACGCGACAAGGCCCTGGCGGACATGAAGGCCGATGGCCTCGACTACGACGAGCGCATGGACAAGCTGCAGGAGATCACCTACCCGAAGCCGTTGGAGGACATGCTTGAGGCCGCCTTCGACCAGTACCGCCACGATGTGCCGTGGGCCAACGATTACTTCCTGAGCCCTAAATCCGTGGTGCGCGACATGGTGGAGACCGCCTCCGATTTCACCGGCTACATCGCCCGGTACAACATCGCCCGTTCCGAGGGCACGCTACTGCGCTACCTGTCGGACGCCTACCGCACGCTGGCCCGTACCGTGCCGCCGGAGAAGCGCGACGAGCAGCTCAAGGACATCATCGCCTGGCTGCGCGTGCTCGTGCGTTCCATCGACTCCTCGCTGGTGGACGAGTGGGAAAGCGCCGGCGCCGATTCGTCCGACGCCTCCGAGGCGGCCGCCTCGCTCGCGGCGCCCGGCAAGCGCGACGAGGTGGTGGAGGACCGTCGCGGTCTCACCGTGCTGGTGCGCAACGCCCTGTTCCGCCGCGTGCAGCTCATGGACCTCGACGATCCGGAGGCGCTCGGCGCCCTCGACAAGGACTGGGGCTACGGCGTGCACGAATGGGAGGATGCGCTCGACGACTACTACGACGAGCATGAATACGTGGGCATCGACGCGGCCGCGCGCTCGCCCAAGCTATTCATGCTGGATGATTCGCACGAACGCGACGAGCATACGTGGAAGGTCCGCCAGATCATCGACGACTCCGATGGCGACCACGACTGGGCCATCGAAGGCGTCGTGGACCTCGACGCCACCCAGGAGAGCGGCGAAGTGGTCTTCTACGACTACAGCGTCGGCAACTAGGGGCTCTGTGCAGGCGTTCTCGGGGACTTCGGGGGCTGTATGTATGCGGCGCGACGAAGCGGCCGCGTACATACAGTCGCTCAGAGGCCCGAAACCGACGGTAAGTATGCGGGACCTTCGACGGGACGCGTACATACAGTCCCCACGTACCGTCCCTCGTCCCTTCAGGGCGTCGGCACCGTCATCGAACGGATGTTCGAGCAGTGCGGTAGGGTGGGACCATGAACGAGAACGATCTGTTTGGGGTGATGGATGCGCCTGAGTCGGTCACGAGGCCGTTGGCGGTGCGCATGAGGCCGCGCACGTTGGATGAGGTCATCGGGCAGCGGCATGTGCTGGGGGAGGGCAGCCCCCTGCGCCGCCTCGCCAATCCGGCCAGCAAGGGAAGCCTCACGGCCCCGAGCTCGGTGATTCTCTTCGGACCTCCCGGGGTCGGCAAGACCACACTCGCCACCATCGTGGCCGGGCAATCCGGCCGCGTGTTCGAGGAGCTGTCGGCCGTCACCTCCGGCGTCAAGGATGTGCGCGACGTGCTCGCCCGCGCCCACGAACGGCTCGTTTCGCGCGGTCAGGAGACCGTGCTGTTCATAGACGAGGTGCATCGGTTCTCCAAATCCCAGCAGGACGCATTGCTGCCGGCCGTCGAGAACCGGGACGTCACCTTCATCGGAGCCACCACCGAAAACCCCAGCTTCTCGGTCATCAAACCGCTGCTGTCCCGCTCGGTGGTCGTCAAGCTCGAATCGTTGGAGCCGGACGAGCTTACCGAACTGGTCACTCGCGCCCTCGCCAGCGACCGTGGACTCAAAGGCGAGGTCAAGGCCACGGACGCGGCCATCGCCGACATCGTGCGCATGTCCGGGGGAGACGCGCGTAAGAGCCTGACCATCCTCGAGGCGGCCGCCGGGGCTGTCACCGGCGACGAGGCGCGCAAGAAGGGCGCCCGCCGTCCCATCATCACACCGGACGTCGTGGCCAACGTGATGGACACCGCCACTGTGCGCTACGACAAGGACGGCGACGACCACTACGACGTGATCTCCGCGTTCATCAAATCGATGCGCGGCAGCGACCCGGACGCAGCCATCCACTATCTGGCCCGCATGCTCAAGGCCGGCGAGGACCCGAGGTTCATCGCCCGGCGCATCATGATCGCAGCCGCCGAGGAGGTCGGGCTTGCGGCCCCGCAGATTCTGCAGGTCACCGTGGCCGCCGCGCAGGCCGTGGCGATGATCGGCATGCCCGAGGCGCGCATCATTCTGGCCGAGGCGACGATCGCCGTGGCCACCGCGCCCAAGTCGAACGCCAGCTACAACGCCATCAATGCGGCGCTCGCCGACGTGGACGCCGGCAAGATCGGCGCGGTGCCGCTCTACCTGCGTAACGCCCCCACCAAGCTCATGAAGGAGTGGGGCAACCACGAGGGCTACAAGTACGCGCACGACTGGCCCGGCGCGGTGGCTCCGCAGGAGTACATGCCCGAGGTGCTGCGCGGCACGGAGTACTACCACCCCAACGACCGCGGCTACGAGCACGAGGTGAGCCAGCGCCTGGCCAAGATCCGTCCCATCCTTCACGGGGAGGGATGAGGGGAGTACAGTGTAACGAAGCGGTAACGATGCCGGTGGCGAGGCCGTCGGCGGAATGACGGAGAACCATCGGAGATGATGGCATGACTAGAGGAGCGTGAGAGGGCAATGACGACCATCTTCATCGTGGATGACGATCAGGCCATCGGCGAAATGCTGAGTCTGGTGCTGGAAAACGAGGGGTTCCGGACCGTGACCTGCATGGATGGCATGCGGGCCGTGGAGATGTTCCCGACCGTCAAACCCGATTTGATTCTGCTCGACGTCATGCTGCCGGGACTGGACGGCACCGAGGTGGCGCGACGCATCCGCGCCGTTTCCGATGTGCCGATCATCATGCTCACCGCGAAATCGGACACCCTCGACGTGGTGGCCGGACTCGAGGCAGGTGCGGACGACTACGTGCCCAAGCCCTTCAAGGTGGCCGAACTGCTGGCCCGCATCCGCGCGCGTTTCCGCATCGCACGGCCCGCAGGCGAAGCGGGTGCGGCCGGTTCGGCGTCGGGTTCGTCCGCCGCGCAGAAGAACCATCTCGAACGCGGTTCGATCGTCATCGACCGGCTCGAGCACACCGCCACCAAGGACGGCAAGGACTTGGGCCTGACGCCGATGGAGTTCGAGCTGCTGTTCGTGCTTGCGGCTGCGCCGGGCGAGGCCATCAGCCGTTCCACGTTGCTCAAGAACGTCTGGGGATATGAGAATTCGGGCGATACGCGCCTGGTCAACGTGCACGTCCAGCGTCTGCGCGCCAAGGTGGAGGATGATCCGGAGAATCCGCAGATCATCCAGACCGTGCGCGGCATCGGCTACAAGTTCGTCACCCCCGAGGGCTGATGAACGTGCCGAAACTGCGTCGCAGCTTCAGCTTCACACGGCTGTTGCGCCACGGGCGCTCCGAGGTGCGCCGTTCGCTGCAGGCGCGTACGGTGGCGTTGACGGTGATACTGACGTTGGCCGTCGCCATCGTCCTGTCGATGGTCTCGATGGTCTCCGTGCGCGTCTCGCTGCTCACGCAGATCACCTCGCAGTCTCGGGCGGATTACTCCAGTATGATCCAGCAGGCGCAGACCAGCCTTGACGCGGCGGACGTGTCCGCAACGGTGCAGATTCAGCAGCTGGCCAATGATCTGGCCTCCACGTTGCAGTCCGACGGCGCCTCGAACCTCGTCGGGGTCTATCTGTGGAGCCGGGACACCTCCTCGCCGCGGTCCATCATCCCCGTCTCCACCGAGCCAAGCTACGAACCGCTGATCTCCGACGACATGCGGTCCGCGGTGGCCTCCGATGTGAACGAGAACGTGTTCTATCAGCCGGTGGACCTGACCCTCGAATCGGGGATGGCGGGCATCCCCGGCATGCCCGGAGGGGGCACGCCGGGCGCGGTCCTGGGAACCACGCTCGAATTCGGCGTGGCGGGCAACCTTGAGTTCTTCGCCATCTATTCGTACACGCTGCAACAGCAGTCGCTCACCCAGATCCAGATCAATCTGGTGGCCATCTGCGTGCTGCTGTCCATCATGGTGGGCGTGGTGATGTGGTTGGTGATCCGCGGCATCGTGCGACCGATCGAGCGCGTGGCATCCGCCGCCGAGGTGCTGGCCTCAGGCGAGCTGGACACGCGCGTGACGGTGGACCGCAAGGACGAAATCGGCGTGCTGCAGCATTCGTTCAACACCATGGCCGATTCGCTCAACCAGAAAATCGACGAGCTTGAGGAGGCCAGCGCCTCCCAGAAACGCTTCGTCTCGGATGTGAGCCACGAGCTGCGCACGCCGGTGACCACCATGCGCATGGCATCCGATCTGCTCGAGATGAAGAAGGACGACTTCGACCCGTCCGCCAAGCGCACGGTGGAACTGCTGGCCGGGCAGATCAACCGGTTCCAGGACATGCTCGCCGATCTGCTTGAGATCTCCCGCTACGACGCCGGATACGCCGCACTGGACTTGGTCGAGACCGACCTGCGCGAGCCGGTGTCCACCGCCGCCGATCAGGTGGCGGGCATCGCACAGGCCAAACAGGTGCCGATCCACCTGTATCTGCCGAACGTTCAGGTGCTTACGCGCATCGATTCACGCCGCGTGATCCGCATCGTGCGCAATCTGCTCGCCAACGCCGTCGACTTCGCCGAAGACCGTCCGGTGGAGGTGCGCATCGCCGCCAACCGCAAAGCCGTGGCGATCAGCGTACGCGACTATGGTGTCGGCATCGCCGAAGACAAGGTTTCCCATGTCTTCGACCGGTTCTGGCGAGGCGATCCCTCCCGCTCGAGGGTCACCGGCGGCACCGGTCTGGGTCTGTCCATCGCGATGACCGATGCGCTGCTGCACCATGGCATCATCCGTGTGCGCTCCAAACTGGGGGAGGGCACATGGTTTCTGGTGCTGCTGCCGCGCGACCCCGATCAGGGTGAGGTGGCGGACGCCGACCTGCCCGTGGACTTCGCCTCCGAAAAGCCGGACGATCTGCGTATCGCCGGAGGGTTCGGGGTGGCGGAGAGCCATGTCGCCGTAGCACAGGAGAGTCGCCGGGACACCGTCGACAGCATGATGGGAAGGCCGCTATGAGCAAGAGGAACGGAAGCGTCATGCGTGTGATTGCCGCTGCGGGCACGGCGCTGGCTTGCTGTCTGGCGCTGTCGGCGTGCTCCAGCCCGCTCGGTCTGCCCACCAAAGGCGCCGTGCAGACATTCGCCCCCGCGCAACAGCAGACGCGGCGCGTATACACCAATCCGGAGGTTCCCTCCGACGACGCCCAGCCCGAAACCATCGTCAAGGGGTTCTACGACGCCATGCCAGCCGGCGTGCAGTCGGACGGCTACCATGTGGCCCGTCAGTTCCTCACGCCGTCCGCATCCTCGGATTGGGACGGCGACACGGCGGCCGTGGTGTACGAGGGGACGCCCGATTTCCGGCGTCGCGCGAACACCATGGGCGCGCCGCAGGGCGCGGAGAGCTCGCTGATCGTGGAGGTGGAGCTGCAGGTGGTCGGCTCGCTCGACGAGCACGGTCTGTACCGACCCGAGGATGGTACCAAGACCCGCAAGCTTGCCTATACGCTCATCAAGACGAAGGGGGCAATGGCGTATCTCCTCGCTTGACGGCGGTGTGGTGATCTCCTCCGCGGATTTCGAGCAGGTGTTCCGTCAGGTATCCGTCTACCAGGTCGCCGCATCTGGCAGGCAGCTGGTGCCGGACGTGCGCTGGCTCAGTTGGCGCAATTGGCGCACCCAGGCGGTCAAGGAAGTGCTGGACGATGTGCCCGAATGGCTGTCCGGCGCGGTGCGAGAGTCCGTCACCGGCGGCACCACGCTCGCCGTGGATTCGGTGCCGCTCAAGGACAGCACGATCACGGTCCAGCTCACCCAAGGCATCGGTACGCTCACCGCCGAGGACCGGGCCATCCTCGTGCATCGCATCCGTCTGACGCTGGGTGACGGCAATACCGAATACGCCCTGAAGGTCACGGGCGACGGCGTGGACTATTCCGATGCCGATGCGGAGGTGAAGCTCAGTACCGAGCAGCCCAGCGTGAGCGTCTACACGCTGACCGGCGGGCATGTGGTCTCCCTGGCCAGCTCAAGTCCGCTGCGCGTGGGCGAGGTGCCGGGCTACGACGACGCCAAGGGATTCGCGTTCCACTCTGCGGGAGGCGCGGTATTGCGCGCGGACGGCATCGTGGAATGCCTGGAGAAGGACGGTTCCGCTTGCGGCCGGATGTTCGACGGCGATGCGATGAGCGCCGTCGCCGCAGGGCTGGACGGCGAGATATGGGCGGTTGCCGACAACGGACGTGCGCTCTACGTATCCCGAAACCGCAAGGAGAGCGAGATCCAGTTGCCTTGGCTCGCGGCCGGTGACGTCGTCACCGCGCTCGCCGTCTCGCCGGAAGGCGAGCGTCTGGCGCTGGCCGTGTCGGGGGAAGAGCGCAACGGTGTGCTGATGATCGGCGTGGCGCGCGACGGGAACGACACGGTGACCGGACTGTCCAAGACGCCCATCACCGTGAGCGTCGCGAGGAACGTCGGCATGCTCACCTTCTATAACGATCTCAATCTGGTGTACGCGACGGCCCCCAACGATGAGGATAGACATCAGGAGGCGTGGAGGCAGGTGGTGCCCGGGCCCGCGCAGGTGCAGCGTCTTCCCGATGCCGCCGTGGTGTCCATGGCTTCGGGGCAGATCAGTCTGTACCGCCGTCTTGCCGTGTTGGACGATGCCGGCATCGTGCGTTCGGTCTCCGGGTCGCTCGACGGCTCCTGGTCCATCGCCGACAGTCAGGTCACCGCGCTGGGGGTGCAGTAACCCTGTGCAGTGACTGTGTGCGGTGATCCTGTGCAGTGGCCGGTTTCCGGACGACATCCATACGGAAAAGCCTCCCGGCGTGCATTCCACGCGGGGAGGCTTTTCCGCTGATACTGGGCGAGTGATACTGGGCGAGGTCGGCAAAGCAAGCGATGCGGCCCGTCCGAATGGGCGGATCAGATACCGCCGTACTCCTTCTTGAACAGCTCGGCGGGCACCGCGGAGTTCATCGGCACCTCGTAGATGAGGTACTGCATGTTGAACGGGATGTTGAACAGGTGGCGGGTCACGCCATACTCCTCCTTGGTGCCGAGGAAGTTGAAGTTGTCCGGGCACTCCGGCTCCCACTTGGCCAGCAGGTCAGCCGCGTCGCCGATGGTGGCGGCCACGCCGGCCAGGTGCTTGACGCCATCAATCTGCTTGATGATGAGAAAAACGGTGTTCATAATAACCTTTCCTTTACTTGAGTCGGCGGCTCTGTCGCTCGGTTGACGAGCGGCATTGCCACTACGCAACCACGGTCTATTATGGCCTTTTTCCATGCCTGAAACGGCGTATTCTCGCGGTTCGGCCGCACTGTTATCGATTTGTTATAAACCTGTTATCAAACTGTTACCGCTCACGATTGAACAACCGCGCTGTTCGTTCCATACTTGAGATTGTCGATGACAAGACGTCATCAATGTGAATGAAAGATCATTCAGAGTAACTGCTCGAGGAGGAGTTTTCATGAAGAATTGGGG